>JACXUD010000002.1 GCA_014764025.1 Campylobacterota bacterium
CCTACAGGAACATCAGAGCTCAAAGCACGGATTTTAACTGAATCTTCTAAAATTTCATTATATCGTTCTACAGCTTCAAAAAAACTAAGATTAAAATAATCTAACAGTAAAACAAAAATAATTAGAAATATAGAAATATAAAATAAATTTCTATATGACATATTTTTGAAAAAATAATATCATAAATTTAAACAATTTAACAATTTTTTTGTTAAAACTATTGACAAATAACAATTTTATTGTTATAATTGTATAAATAAAAAAATTAAAAGGAAAAAAAATGAAAATAGCTACACTAATCGAATTAAAAAGAGCAGTCAAAGACGCCCAAACAGCCCTTAATGAGGCCATCAGGGCCGAACTGTTTAAGAGGGAAAACCTCTTAGATGAACCGGGTAAACCAGTTCGTCTAAGAGACGAGGTCGAAATTGGTGGGGCAGTATATAAAGTGTACTGCCAAAGGGGGGATAGTGATATGTATCACGAAACGCATTACTCCCTACCCATAACGGAGGAGTACGCCTATAAAGGCTATCCGGGTAGGATAGCCTTTACCATACTCCGTAAAATGGAGTTTGGTAGTCCCTTTCCCCTCACATCGGGGAGAGTAGTGGATGCCGAAATCCACTAATAGAGGGTATTTCTGCTTCGCAGGTATCCTCTATTAACAAGGGGCTGGATGAACAGGTAGAAGCGTTTAGAAACAGATCTCTGCAAGAAGAGTATCACAAGAAAAGGGAAGGATGCGTTGGATCTTTTATAAAATTCTCATATCTTCCATTGGGAGTTTTTAGGGCATCGATCTCTTCTTTTGACATCCCATATTTTTGTTGAAGCATCCCTCTGTAAACTTCTTCTATTCCCTCAAATTCTTCTCTAAAAATTAGAGTCTTTAATTTTTGGATATATTTCTCAGGATTTTCTACCTTATCTTTTTTATGCAGCATTATCCATAGAGTAAGTTCTTCGACTCTTTGGAATGGTATTCTGCAAATCGGATCCTTTCGTGTTCTTTCTCTTGCCCAGGAAAAAACAAATTTCCTAGACTTCTTATGATAAAAGCAGATCATCAGCACCCCAGTCACCCGAAACATATCCTCTAATCCTCTTGTGATACCCTTGAGCATTCTTGATGGATGAGAATAGTTAGTTCCGAATTTTTCATTAAGCTGATCTATGTCTTGTTTAAGTACACCCACATTCTCCCCACCTTCTCTGTTTGGTAGATTGTAGTACCTTTCATACATTTCGTAAAGTTTGTAGCCGTATTTGCTGCGATAAAGCGAACTAATCTCTAGGTTAATATTTGTATATCCGGCTTTAGACACCAGGTACTCCAAGAAAATTTCCTCTATCTCGATATCGACAATATGCTGAGTCTCCTTGAAGATCAGTATTTTCCCCAAAAAACTTGTGATCCCAAAAAGAACCTCTTTTTCTTCACCTTCTTCTGTTTTTGTTTTAAAGTCTCTTACTGGTATAGGTAATCTGAGCTCTGCAAGGGCTGAAGTGATTCTATCTACATAGTCGTTATTCTTCTGTAAGCCAGTTTTTCTTCTAAGGCTTGAGAGTTCGAGCTTCATTTTTCGCTGACCCGTTAATTGGAAGTAATGCAATATTGCGTCTTGGAGCTTCATAGCCAAAAGGGATAATTCGCCATTTTTTGCATCGGTTATGGCATTATTCTTTTTTAGAACAACAAAGTGTTTTGCTTTTGCAACCCTTAAAAGTTCTTTTTCTTTTTCTCTTCGCTTCAGCTCTTCAGTATCAAGAAGATCAGAGTAAGCCCTCTCATTTTTTTCTTTTTCGACCAATGTTAGTGTTACAGAAGTTTCTTTCTCGTCCTCATTAGGCATAAAAGCTCCTTTTGTCCTCATTATGAGTAATTTTTTTATTTTATCCTCTACGACCTTAATAATTTAAGAAATTTATATCCTCATTATGAGTAATTAGCTCCTCATTATGAGTAAAAATAGTCCTCATTGTGAGTAAAATAGTCCTCATTGTGAGTAGTTTATGCTTTATGCTGTCCTGAAAATGGGAACTTACAGAAGAATTAACTATTAAGTCAGTATATTAAAACCTAAAAAACTAGAATATTTTCCGATAAATTTGGTACTGATCTAAACTGCCAACGAAAAACTTTAATCCTCATTATGAGTAATATATAAAATACAAAGATACATTTTAATTTATTTATAATATAATACAGTATATTAAGAAAAGGAAATAAAATGAAAGATTTAACGATTGAAGAAATCATGGAAAAGCACAAAGGAATAATGACCGTAGAACAATTCGATGAGCTATTCGACCCAGTAACGGAGGGCGATGATTTAGGGGAGAGATTGTAGTGTCTCAATGGAGTTGGAAAGATGTGGAGAATATGCTAGATGAATACAAGGATCGTAACCTCTCACAAGATGAACATATTTTTGCTTCAGAGATTTTCCTGAAAAGATTTTTTGAAAACCATATACCTTCTTTTGAAGGGCTTAGTGCTGATGAAGGGTGTGAAGAAATCGTTAATCAGTTAGGGCTTTACATTAAGGAAGATGAGAAGTTAAACGAAGGGATGACTTTACATATCGAAGAGCACAATATTGAGGGGGATATCGTTTTTGTGACGTATCTTCTAGGGGCAGAAGAGGAACTTGAGGATTTTAAGGTAGAGAAAAAAGTAAGGGAGGCTATCGAATAATATCTAACTCGACGTCGAGTTAGATTACTTTATGGTCTTTTTAAACTCCTCAAGGAGAACAGCATCTTCTTGAGAAATGACCACCATCCCCTTATCGGATAAGGAAATATATTTCACTAGAGCATCATTTATATACCCCTCAACCAATCCACTTCTTATTATCCCTTCACTTACTTTTTTCTCAAGCGTATTCTCAAGAGTTTCCATTACGATCCGACCAAGTAGCTTCTTTAATTTCTTTTTGTTTTTCATGGGCTACTCCTTTTTTAAAGTGTAGGGTAATGCTGAAGTGTCGTCAATACCGGATAGATAACTATATGCAACTTTATAGAACATTACAAAATAAACATTTTTCCAGTGTGTGAATAGGAAACATATTTTAATCATATACACTTCTTGTATTTCAAAAACTCTTTGGGAAAACCTTAGTTCGTGCAGAAAAAATCATTATAATCTACTCAAAACGGACTTGAGGACTTTTACAGAATGAAGACTTTAATCCTCACGGAAAAAAGGGATGCGGGTGCAGAGCTCGCCTCCACTCTTGGAGAATTTGGTACAGATCTTGACCGTATCAAGGCCAAGGGGAAAGCAGACGGGTTTATTGAGAGTGAAAACTTTATCGTATGTTGGGCTGCGGGGCATTTATTCGAGCAGTGTATGCCTGAAGCCATTCGAGCTGATTTTGCTCTCTTTAAAAAACTGGATACTCCGTTGGCTTACCGAATGGAAGAAATGCGTGACGGGATCAGGGATTTACCTTCCGGTGACAAAACAAAGAAGCGGCAGATCACAATACTCCGAAACCTATTCAGACGCAACGATATTTCAAGGATCATAAGTGCGGTAGATGCTGATGCGGAAGGAGAAGGAATTGCTGCGGGGATGCTCTCTCTTGGAGGACACGGCAAAGGTGTTCCTATTCTCCGTTTTTGGAATACCGGATCTTTTAAATCCAAAACAGCCGTTCAAAAAGCCATGAACGAGCTTCAACCTTATGATGCACCAAAATATAAGGCACTCTACCACTCATATCTAGCTAGATCCGTTTGTGATTACCTACTGGGAATGAAGCTAACGAAGGTGGCCTCTGAGCATTATAATAAAATGTTCATCTTTGGACGAGTTAAGGCGGTGATCACTTCCCTGGTCGGAATGAGAGAGATAGAGATTGCCAATTTTAAGCCGGAGCCATTTTGGAGTATGTCGGCAAAGTTTGGGGATTTAGAGCTCTCGCATTTTTATTTTGTAGAAGAACAGCAGATAGACCAAAAGACCGGAGAGAACAAGACGACTTTCCTCAAAGAGAAAAACTATATTATCAGAGCAGACATAGATAAGGTTTTGGCTGATCTTGCAGAACATGTGAATAAAGTGGAGATCAAGAAGATCGAGGTGAGACAAACCTCATCAAAGACCCGCCCTCTTCCACTTTCGGGATCTGATTTTGCTTCTGAAATGATGGGAAAATTCAAAATCACCTATAACCAGTGTAATGATATGCTTCAGTATCTAAGGGACAACGGCTTTACTACCTACCAGGGAACAAACGGAAGATACTTTTCTCCTGATGATGAAGCCGATGTTGTTACTGCACTCGGTACGGCGAACACTTATTTTCAGGTTGCGGGAAATTTTGACAAGAGCAGCTACATCTTTAATGGGAAAAAAGCGGCCAAACAAAACCACCCTCCTCTACACCTTACCGGAAGCGTTCCTTCGGAGCGAGATATTAATAAGTGGGCAAACGACAAACTCCCTCACATTAAAGAGGGTTATGAAACGATTGCGAAAAGAATTCTTGTAGCCTTCTTGGAAGATGATCTCATCGAGGAACAGCATCTACTTGTTTCAACTCCTGGCGGGTACTTCTTTGAGCTTAGAGGAAGAAAAGCGATCAAGCAAGGATGGAGAAGCTTTATTGGAGAAGAAATCAAGGATACCACCTTTGATGTAAACCAGTTTAATGTCGGCAACACTATTACCTTGAGCAACATAGAAGTTTCCGAAGGGATGACAAAGAAGCCTCTACTCTATACCGAGAAGACTCTTCTTGATGTTCTCCTGAATGTTACCAAAGTGGTCGATGGCTATATCAAGGAAGCAAAGACACCAAATGAGATCAAGAAGTATAAAAAGATGAAGAAGCTCCTAAAAGAGGCCGGGGGCATCGGCACGGATAGGACGAGATCGGATATCATTTCTTCACTATTCAAGAACGGGGTTTTCAGAAAGAACGGCAAAGGATACATTACGCTCACGGAAAGCGGTCAGGAGATATTCAATATCTACCCTAGACTACTTAAAAGCGTTGAGTTTGCAGCTTCATGGGAAAATGTATTGGAGTCGATCCGACAAGGAAAGACTGATTACAAAGATTTTATCAAGTCAGTCGATGATGTGCTGATGGATAAAATGATCCCTGAGATCATAAACGGTGTAGGAGGGAAGGTCCAGGCCGTAGGAGAAAGAGAGAAGGTTATAAGAAATAAACTTGCCGGAGCTATCTGTCCTTTATGCGGTAAGGGGGTCGATGAGTCAGACAAGCAGTACACTTGTGAGAATGTTTCTTTCGGGAAGAGCAAGGGGTGTGCCTTTAAGCTAAACAAAGACCTTGCCAAGACATTAGGAAGAAAGCTTGATGGATTGAATGACTTTAATGCCTTTGTGACCTCAACCGAAACCTCACCTATGAAAGAGAACGCCCATGCGATCTATTTTAATCCTTCTAACAAAAAATACTTCTTTGAGGTTATTTGGGAGAACGCTGCAAACACAGAGGGCTCTTCGGGTGGCAATACTGTATCCGCAGGTAATAGCAGTGCAATTTGCGAGACAGCGAAAACCTTCAAGAAGGGAAATGAGTATTTCTTTAAAAATTTACATGGCGGCGATATCACTATGGATCAAGCCAAAAAACTGTTCGATGGAGAAGAGGTACAAGTTAGTAGGAAGAATAAAGAGGACAAGAAATATACCCTCTCAGTTAAATACAAAGGAGAGCCGATGCTTGAGACCGCCTTTGTGAATAATAGTATTATTGGAGGGAGCAAGAGAGGCAAAGGTAGAGGAAAAATCAACTTTAACTTCTAACTCGATATCGAGTTAGACCTCAAAGCCCTATTTTTCGGGCTTTATTTTTATTCTTAATCTTGATTTTGTATCATTGTTTTCACTAAACTCAAACGTACAAAAAATTTACAAAAAAAGGATATTTATGACAAAAGCAGAATTCGTAGAGCTTGTTCAGAAGAATGGTGAGTTTAAAAGCAAGGCAGCAGCAGAAAAAGCAGTAAAAGCGTTCATTGACTCTGTTACTGAAGCATTGGTTAAAAAAGAAACCGTTTCTCTAGTTGGTTTTGGAACATTCTCGACAGTAGAGGTAGCTGAAAAATCAGGTACAGTACCGGGCACTAACAAGACTTATAAAAAAGCTGCACATACAGCACCAAAATTCAAGTTTGGTAGCACGACAAAAGAAGCGGTTGCTCAGGCAAAATAAGGAATTTCCTTTAAAATTTTAGGGAGAAAAACAGTTTCTCCCTCCCCTGCTCCACAAAATAATAAAATTTCCCAAAAAAACTTCATTTTTTAGTGCATTTTTATTTACTTTATATATTATTTATGATATGCTTAATTATATTAAAACAAGGAGTAAGTTATGGACTTTAACAGCTTTATAGTTGCGGGTAATTTGACTCGTGATATTGAGATCCACTATGCACAAGGTGGGATTGCGATTGCCAAAACTGGAATTGCGACAAATAGACACTATAAGTCGCAAACGGGTGAGCCGAAAACAGAGGTGATGTTTATTGATCTAGTGTTCTTTGGGAGAACTGCCGAGATCGCAAACCAATATTTACAAAAGGGTGCAAATATCCTAGTGCAAGGTAGAATTGTATTTGAACAGTGGACGGCTCAAGATGGCAGCAAGAGAAGCAAGCACGTTGTTCATGTTGAAACGCTTCAGATGGGAAATAAGCCAAATGAAGAGCAAGGGCAACCTCAACAACAGCAACAGCAACAGCAAGGCAACAACCAAAATCAGAACTACCAACAAAACAGAGGCAACCAAAACCAAAATCACAGACAACAACATAACAACCAAAATTACGGTCATAATGGTAATCAAGGTGGAAACTACCAACAACCAAACTATGTCTATGATGAGGAAGAAATCCCAGTATAGCAGAGAAAGGGCAACCGCCCTTCTCTTCCCCCTCTTTTTATCTCCCTAAACCTTTTATCCTGCTTTTTTTGTAGCTATAATCACCCAACAACACAATGCAAAGCGAGTTATTATGGTTATTCAATTAGGTCACGACAGAAAAAGCAAAGAGCCTATTAATATCGATCTTGACAATATCATTTCGGGTCATTTCATTGTATTCGGCGGGTCAGGGGTTGGGAAAAGTTACACTCTGAGAAGTCTGGCACAAGCCTTTTCCAAAGCAAGAAAAGAAGTAGTTATCTTCGATGTTCACGGTGACTTGCTCCCAAATCATCCTGACGTTTCTTCTGTAAGGATTTCTCAGGAGAGTAATGTTGGGTTGCAGCCGTTTAAGATCAATCTTGATCCTGAGTTCGGAGGTGTGATTAATGCTATAAAAAGCTTTGTTTACTCGATAGACTCTGCAAAGAAATTAGGAACAAGACAAGAGAGCGTACTCCGTAAGCTTTTGGAGGACTTGTTTGCAAAGAACGGCTTCTATGCCGACAATCCTCAGAGTTGGAGACTAGACTGGGACAATTGGCCCGGAAGACCCCATAAGAAGAGATACCCTACCTTTGAGGATCTGATCCGCTTTGCAAAGAGCAAGCAAAGAGAAATATTTCTCGGAAAGAACGCTCAGAGCCTTTCAAAAATGAATACCTTCATTAAAAAGTCCCATGCAGTAAAGAAAAAGAAAATGCACGGCGAGATAGTCGATGAATCTGAGCTTGAGAGATTAAAAGATGAGGCAGTGAACGCATACATTGAATTTCTTGACAGCAATACAGAGGAAAAAACGGTAGAGGATGTACTGAGATATACAAGTCTCGAAGTTATCGCTTCGGTCATCGAAAGATTAGAGTCTATTTATTATTCAGGGGTATTCAAGTCCGGGGAGATTATTTTTGATCCTTCTAAGAGGATCCATCGCTACGATCTTTCTACGCTGCCAACTGCTGACCAAAAGCTTTTTGTAAACCTGGTACTCAAAGACGAGTTTATCAAAGCAAAAGAGTTTGGTTTTGGAGGAAAGCTAAGAAGATTTATCCTGCTCGATGAAAGCAAGGAGTTCCTGAAGGAAGACGATGACAATATGCTGATCAGAATGATCCTAGAGGTTAGAAAATATGGGGTCGGTATGCTTTTGGGAGCTCAGAATATTACCCATTTCCCGGATGATGTGATCACTAACGTAGGAACAAAGCTTGTCCTTGGTGTTGATTCAAACTATCTAACCGCATTTTCCAAGAAGCTTCAAGTTTCCGTTGATGTACTTAAAAGAATTATTCCTCAGAAAAGCTTCTTGATGGAAATAAAAGAGAAGGGAAAGCAAAGCAAAACTATCGAGGTAGTAATCTAACTCGATGTCGAGTTAGATGCCCTCATCCCCCTATTACTCTATTTTCGCCTTATATCCCAATTTATTTTGTCGTAGTATTGATTTTGAACTTTTTTAATAGCTACAATGATATCCATAAAACACAAGGACTTTACATGAAACTACTCACACTTTCAAGCTCATTAGTGGCTGCGGCGTTGTTATTGACGGCTTGTGGCGAATCGATTATCGGACCAGGAGACCTAGAAGATACCGACACGCTCTACAAGGGAATGCTATATGAAGATGGAAACTATACGCTTCAGTTCTATATTCCTTCAGACGCATTCTTTGATGATGAAACAACCGAAGGAAAACCAAGCTCGGTCACAATCCTTGAGATTCCACAAAACGGAACTCTAAACGTAACGCCTGAGCACGACTATATCTATACCCCTAATAAAGATTATTTCGGAAGCGACGTTATGAAGCTATCTGTATATGACTCAAGCACTTCGATTACTACGATCTATACACAGCCTTTTGAAGTTCTCCCGGTGAATGACGCTCCAGTTATTAGTGGTACACCAACAACCTCCATTGATCTCGGACAAGAGTACACATTCTTGCCAAATGTGACGGACATCGACAATGCTCCCGAAGATTTTACATTCAGTATTTCGGAAAAACCGTACTGGGCAGACTTTAACGTAACTACCGGAGCACTTACTGGGACAGCAGAGGGTGAGGGCGGTGCGGTTTATTCCGATATCGTGATCAGCGTAAGTGATGGAAATGATACAGTGTCATTGCCGCCATTCTCTATTACGGTGCATGGAGACGGAACGGGTGGAGGAGCACCAGTTACGGAATTTGTGGACGTAAGTACCTCTACGATCCAGGAGGATACAAGCTCTACTTATGCATACGAAAATGATGGTGGAAGCTATACATACTCTATCTACACATATCCTACACATGGAGCAGTTGGGGTGGGGGGAAGTTCATCTACCTACACGCCTTTTGAGAATTACTATGGAGAGGACTCTTATCAATTAAAAAGAACAGATACGGCAGCAGGAACAGCAGTGGTCTATACTATCCCTATTAATGTTCTCCCGGTGAACGATGCACCTGAGATCAGTGGAATACCAACCACCAGGGTAGAGGTGAACGACAATTACGCATTTACGCCGCTAGTAACCGATGTTGATAATTCTCCTGAAGAATTGACGTTCTCTATTAGCAATAAGCCTTCATGGGCATCGTTTGACGTTATTGACGGATCATTGACCGGAACAGTGCCAAGTGATGCGAGTGGAAAAACTTACTATGGAGTTACGATCAGTGTAGATGATGGAGACAAGATCACTTCTCTCCCAAGTTTTGACATCATAGTAGATGTTACAGCCCCTTAAAGTGTAGGCTCTCTTTTATAAGAGGGCTCACTTCCTCTCCTGCACTTATTCCTAAATACATCATTCCAAGCAATCCTGCAACAAGAAAGACCAAGCCTATGAGCTCTAGTGGAGTTCGATACCTTCTGAATCCCTTTGTAAGCAGATAAGTTCCAATACCTAGTCCAATACCGACATATAGCAGCAGGTCAATAAGGCTGCCTGAGACCTTAAAATAGCTTAACATCAAGAATATCCCAAAATAAAGAAGAACGACCAATAGAAACCCGAAAAAGGAATAAAGACGCATAAACATTTTTAGCTTGCTTTCTTGGTGCTTCAGCTCGGAGGGATCTTCCCCAAAAAAGTCTTCCGAGTTGTCGTAGGTGGTATCTAAAGCACCGGAGCCAGGAAGTTTTTTGCTTAGTCGAACAAAGGAGTATTGTGTTCTCATTTTAAATCCTCGCTTTTTAGATAGTTTGTCGCCTCAAGAATGGTTTGCCTGGTGTTATTTATCGTTTCTTTCCCAAAATAATCCTCTAGCAGCTTCATAAGCCTATCGGCAAATTCTCCTTCTTCAGGAAGAACTTTCCCTAGAATAACAGAGAAAGCCTTCAGTTTCCCATTGAGATATCTTTCAGCAGAGATCTTTTGAGAAGTGCGTGATGCGTTAAGGGAACGTTCTTCCAGTATATTCTCCAATACCAAAAAGGTGATGTTGTTGAGGTTTCCTTGCACAAGATAAGAGGAAGAGAGCCCGGAAACTTTTTCAGGATCAGCCACGGTTTCGAGTAGGGTGGCAAAAATCGACAAGAGTGCATCGTCCTGCACTTGCTCCCCGACCCTTCCTCCATTAAACAGATCTAGCATGATCTTTGAAGCTTCTTTGTACTTATCGAGCTTGATACCGCTTTTTTCTAGCAGTTCGTCCCTTTTTTTGACTAGCTTTTCTCCACCATAAGCGTTGATCGATGTGATCAGTCCTTTGGATATCTTCTGATTGAACTCTGCTTCGGCCCTATGAAACTCTTCAACGCCCAAAAAAGCAAGAAGCACATCGAGGCGATGTTCGACCTCAAAGAACTCCCCGGCATGAGGATACTCCATAACAGAAACTTTGAGGATTCTCTTGAGTGTTCTTGTGATCTCTCCAAAGGCGAAAAAGTCTTTCATTGTGTTTTGCATGGTGACGTACTTATAGAACAAGAAAGCTGCGGGAGTAAGGTTTGCCTTAACGCCCTCAAAACATATCTCCATAGACTCTCTATCTTTGATATGTTCTTTTTTTGCGGCTATCAGGAAAAGAAGCTCACTAAAGAAAAAGTGCGACTTGAAATCTTCCCACTCCTTAGAGCCGTCCTTCTCTTTGACTTTAACAAAAAGTTCACGGATCTCTTTATCTACAGTGTCGAGACTCATTCCTGCGTTCACTAGATCCTGAGCTCCTTGTGCTTTAAACATCTTTTTTCCTCGCAAATTTATAAAATATATCAGATTGTATCATAAATTTTTACACGGTGTCAATAAAAAATATTTAAAAGTAATTGACAATAAAAAATATTTAAGATATAATTAAATATATTAAGAAAAGGAAATATCATGTTATTCGCATTAATCAAGGATACGCAAATACCGAGCTTTTTGGAGGGTAAAGTAGGCCTTATCTCCCCTCAAGGCAATATGGTCACAGAATTAACACCCGGGGCCCTTACTCTGATCTCGACAGAGAACTCTATGAGCAAGAATACTATAAAGAAATTGGAAGGGAAACTCAATATCACCTTTTTTACCAAAAAAGGTATTCCGTTTTTAATATTTGACTTCAACGGAAGTACCATTTCTTCACCCGTAGTCAAGTTTTCACAGAAGCTTGAAAGCAATGCACTGTTTATACTGGGGATCGATACAGAGACAAAGATACTGAAAGTGCAGAGAATGATTGGGTTGCCAATGGCTATGATCCAAGATATCAATAGGGTGATTAATTCCGTACCGGAAGAAAAGCTTGTGGATAACATTTATGCGGTTTTTGATAGTGTATCGGATCGCCAGATGATCAAGAAGGGAAAAACCTACACAGTGGGAATGCCTGAAGAAAACTACAGATAGGAGAAAGTGATGAGTGCATTATTTGATATAAATGCCACTACAACCTATGTTGCGAAGATAAAGACCATCAAGTATAGAAATGCTGAAGGATATATTATCGCCTCTACTTCAGGGAAATTAACAGTAAAGGGAACAGTTCACCATGACCCTGATGATCTCATTGGGGTATCTATCTCTTTCCAAGGGAACAAAGATGTGAATAAGGAGTATGGGGATCATTTTGTTTTCACTAGCTATACGATCAAAGGAGGGTACGGTATTTTCTTTCTGACGAAACTTTGCGGAGTACCCAAAAGGTCGGCCCAGGAAATTATTGATAAACTGGGCGATAAGGACGGCTCAAGACTTGAGAATGTGATAGAGAATAATCCCAAGTCACTTCTTAATATCCGTGGAATTTCCGATAAGCGTCTTTCCCATATCATTGCAGCCTTTCATGCCAACAAACATTTACGTTCCGTAACCGAGTTTCTTTTTGATTTTGACGTATCGCCAAGCAAAGTAAAGAAGATACACGACTTCTATGTGGAAAGAAAAAAGAATCCGGTGGAAGAGCTCAGGAGAAATCCTTTTGATCTAATCCGAATCGGTGGGATAGGTTTCCGTTCAGCCGATGGCATAGCGATCAAGATGGGATTGCCATTCAATTCGCCTTTCCGTATTCAGAGTGGACTCGTTTTTGTAACCTCTGAGCATTGCGAGCAGGGTGGACACACCTATATCGATGTCGAAGAGCTTTACGAAAAGTCATCCGAAATACTCAGTAGGAATAATAGTGTCATAAGCAGAGAAGAGCTTGAAGAGGCACTAATGGTTTCAGCCCTAGAAAAGAAAACCCTTGACTTTGTGGACAAAGAACACACCAAAGTATCCCTACCTTACCTGATCGCTTCAGAGAAATACATACACCGTACACTTTTGGATAATAGAGATATTTTCGGGAAGCCTATCCTAGTAGATATCGGCAAGTATATTCAGGAGTGTGAAGAAGAAGGGAAAAAGCTTACCGGAAAAGAAGATTTTGAACTGGATCCGCAACAAAGAAAAGCTATCGAGATCGCCAATATGCTGCCAAATGTTTTTTATATTTCAGGAGTTGCCGGAAGCGGTAAAACAAGTACCAGTAAATACATCATGGAGCTTTTTCTAAAAATATACAATAAGAGCGAAATCGTTGGAACAGCATTAAGTGGAGTTGCAGCTAACCGTATTCAAACAGCTACGGGGTTTGCGGGAAGAACAATACACTCCCTTCTTTCTTTCAAAGGAAGCACATGGGAATTCAATGAGAACAATAAGCTACCCTATAAAGTGATTATGCTTGATGAGGCGGGAATGGTTTCAAGCCAACTATTCAGCACACTCCTGAAAGCAATAGACTTCACAAAAACTCATCTTTTCATTGTCGGAGATCATGCTCAACTAAAGAGCATCGGGAGTGGAAATGTATTCTTAAATATTCTACAAGGAGAGCTTTGTAAAGGAGTGCAGCTTACTACGGTGCATAGAACAGATATGGACCAGGTAATCAATATATTTTCTACTGAATATATCAGACAAGGGAAAGTCCCCGAAGGATACAAAAGGGGAGACTATAAGGATTTCAAGTTTATAAGCAAGCAGATCCCGAACTACTGGCAGCTTAAAAACACTCTTTCAAAAAAAGAGCTCACAGAAATGAGAGAGCAGTTAAAGGTTGATATTACCGAGGAGATAAGACAAATTGCTTTGAGTCATAGAGAGGAAATAATGAAGATATACATTAGTGATGTCAAAGGGTATATCAATGGATTCCAGGTCATTTCTCCTATGCGTTCTAACCTGCTCGGTGTTGAAGAGCTCAATAAGACGCTACAAGAGGTATTTAACCCAATGCAATATAGTGGAATGCTAGAGGTGGGAGACAAGATTTTTAAACCAAGAGACAAGGTACTGCATCTTAAAAATTCAGATAGAAAAACGTGCAGCATGGATATTTACAGAAAGCATATCAAAAGAGAAAAAGAGCTCTATGAGAGTTCAGAAGTAGAAGAGACAAAAGTATTTAATGGCATGATCGGTGTTATCCTCAAAGTAATGCTAAAAGAGGATCTGATCACTGTCTATTATCCAAACGAAGAGAAGGTGGCGTTCTATAAAAAGAAAGATTTTGCAGAAAAAAATATTGAGCACGGATTTTGCCAAACAACGCATAAGTCGCAAGGCTCGGAGTATAAGACGGTATGTTTTGTCTCCTCATCGAGCCATTGGTCCATGTTGAACTCCGAGCTTGTTTACACCGCTTGTACCAGGGCAAAAAAGATGCTTTATGTTGTGGGGGAGGATTATGCGTTTGAGCGTGGGTGCAAGAACAAAGAGGAGAACGAGAGAAAGACGATTCTTTCGCTTCTCTAATCTAACTCGATGTCGAGTTAGGAGAAAATTACATTTTTGCTTTTGGATATATCTTCAGTGTAAGCGATATTGTTGCACACCTCTAAAATAGCTTCCTCTTTTTCCGTCTCTGAAAAAATATTAATGCAGACAAAAACCTCATCATACTGTTCTTCTTCCCAAGGAATAACGAATTTATTGGTATTTACGCTGATCTCATCGTTAAACTGGTGTGACAGATCCTCTTTAAGCTTATAAATAGCCTCATCTGCCATATTCTCTAATTCGACTTTTGAAAGGTCTAATCTTCCTTCCTCATCGTGTTTGTTTGTGAATTTCCAATAGTATTTCATTATGTGTTTCCCGACCCCCTTGAATAACTGAAAAAACGATACCATAAAAAAATCACCAATCAATACTTTCACTTCCCAAATAACTTATTTTACGAAAAACTGTTTGATTTAGACATTGTTTGACTTTTAGTGTTATACTTAATGAAAAACAAAAGGCTTTTAGTTTGACAACTCCCCTCTCTGATCCGAGTAAAGTGATGATCATAATGCTGACCAATAGCCCGCACATCGATCCAACCATGCTAGAGATATTGAGGAGTGACCTGGTGAGAGAGAGTGGTGATCCTGGTACTAAGGTGGCATTTATCCATGAGGAGACTACACCGGATGGAGAACGCTACACATTTCTTCAGCCAAAAAACGGTTTCGTGAAAGAGTTGTACTTGTATGATCATAAGAGATTAGAGCAGTTCCGAGAAAAAAATCACTGCGACACACTATGGCACAAATGCCAAAAGCCCACACTTGAGCAGATAGTCCACCAAGCAAAACTGATAAAGCTCTCTGAGCAGGGTATGGCTATTCAACCCTTGTGAGGTAGGCTACTACTTTGTAGGTATTATTGATCACCTCATCATCTTGAGGCTTATGCCTTTGAAGACACTTTCTGTTATCGTCCACGATTAAACCAAGTACACCGGATCCTTTTAGCTTCGGTACAGAAAAGGTATCCTGAAAAGCCTTGATAGAGTTATTGTCCGTATCTCTTGAGTTTGGATTATGGAAGTAGTATTCCACTCTCGCTTTTTCCATTGGTACGATCTTTTTGTGAATCGCTCTGTTTTTCAGCAGCCAATCCTTTGCAGCCTTTTTGATAGCGTTCTTGTATCTGATCGCTTCCGTTCTCGAAAAACTGTTGATGTTATTTGTAGAGTAGTGCCTTCCGGTAAGAGTGATCTTGTAGCCGTTCTCCAAAAATTCCACATCGTAGATGTACGAGAAGGTCATAGATCCTTTTGTTTTGTTTCCCTTGTTTTGGGAGATACCCATCGCTTCTCTGAACTGTTCCGATGAAATACTATCGTTCTCCGATAGATTGTACTTCTTCCTGATCTGTTTGATCGCACTAGGGGAAACCATAGACCCTAAAACACCCATCTAAACCACTCCTTTTTTACAAATCATTATATCATAAATAAAATATAAAAGTAACTTTTTAGTGAATTTAAAGCCGATAAAACCGAATATAAAAAATTTAAAAAAATACCACTATTTTGTTAAAAATACTTGCATTTAATTCATATCTATGATATAATGAGATATATCATCACTAATGACATCGAGGAGGTATCCAAAGATTTAGATATCGACAAAATCATCTACAAGGACTCTATGGACCTATGGAGCTATTGGAGTAGAGAGACAAGCTATCGCTCACTGGCAAAGAATGGAGAAGAGCCTAAAGAGCTTGAAATAGCCATAGAAGTTGCGAAAATGCGTTTTTTGCCGCTTAAATTATAAAAGGAATACTATGAGATACGACGAAGCCAAAAAAGCGTTTATAAAGGATTTAGAGAGTTTTGCATATAAACACAGAGGTTATGATGTGTTTGGGGATTTTGTGGAAATGGCTGCGATCAGTCTTTATCAGCCTTTCCGACAAAGCGAGAAGCTAGAGAAGAGGTATCTTGATATAGTTGGAAAATACACCAAAGAAGAGTCTAAGATTTTCGGGAAACTTCTGAGATATGTAGTAGAGGGTTTGACGGACAAATTTGGGGACTTCTTGGGTGAGTGCTATATGGATAAAGAGTTCGGAAACAAGCATCAAGGGCAATTCTTTACCCCTTATACGATCTCAAAATTCATGGCAGCTCTTTCCGTTGGGAGTATTGACACTATGGAAAACAAGAGGATCTCTGAGCCGGCAGCAGGGTCGGGAGGTATGATTATTGCCATAGCCGATCACTTGCAAGAAAATGGGATCAATTATCAGAAGATGATGGATGTTCAGGCCATTGACGTAAGCCCTCTCAGTTTTTATATGTGTTATATCCAGTTGAGTTTATTGCATATACCCGCAGAGTGCATTTGGGGGAACACTTTGAAAATGGATATCTTTGATACTTGGTACACTCCCGCATACCTTCTAAAAAAGTATGACCTTGAAACCCTAAAAACTACAAAGGTGGAAGAACTGGGAAAAGCCAGTTAAGTCCACTTTTCCCGCCTCTAAAAAACTACCAAATTTCTTCTAAAATGTCCTTCTTTATTCTCTATGAGGGAAAGGTGTGTACTTTTGGAAGTGCAGGTCAAGATTTTACGCCTGAATGGTTAGAAGAGAATATTTTAATGGATGCAGACGGTATCTTTTGCAAAAAATGTGTCAATGTTGCACGAAAACTTCTTAATAATTCTTAGATCGCCTGACCTATGGGTGAGAGTGAACGCTCTTCATTCCACAATGCTAAGTCCTTTAGCAAATACCCCTGAATAAAATTTATTCCCGCAAAGTTGGCACATTGCTTATGGATCAGCGTCTCTACGCCTTCAAGGATTATCTCCTTGCCGTACCTTTTGCACATTTCCGTAAACCCTTTTAGGAATTCAAGCTGCTCATCATCTTCAGATGCCCGGTGCGTCAAGGAGACATCGATCTTGATAATATCCGATCTCATAAAAAGTACCGAAGAGAACAGAGAGTCGATTGAGAAGATGTCATCCAGTGCGATCCTGAAGCGTCCACTCAGGGAAGGGTTTTCTTTGAGCTTGTCGATAAATACCTTAGACCTTTCTATTTCCTTATGGGATTTTGACTCTTTGATCTCCAATACGATATTGTCATGCTTTCCTATGAAGCTTTCCCAATGTGCGATATGTTCGTCCTTTGTAATGTGGCAAGGGTTGAGGTTTAGGAAAAGAGGCGTGTTGTGAGGACGGTGTTTTACCTGATGCGATTTTGTAAGCATTTCAAGCCGATGGTACTCATCGCTATCTTTCTCAAATAACGAGAAAAAGAACTCTGGAGAGAACAGTTTTCCTTCATATTCAAATCTCGCTAGGGCTTCGTTCCCTATAAGAATAGAGGAGCCGAGATCGACAATAGGCTGATATTCGGTTCGTATAGAAACATTCTTGATCACCTCATCAAGAGGCAGAAGCTCAAGCTTCTTTATGTCCTGGCGTGTTGCTGTACCTAGCTTCATTATTTTCCTTGTGTTTCCCAACTAAAACGTCAATTTTATCAAATAAAAAGTTCTCTCAAAAGATTTTCTTAAACTCTTTCGGTTTTTCCCATTTTTTAGCCTAAATAGTGCAAAATAATTCAAAATAAATTTATCTTTTATATTATTTATGATATAACGAGGTATATCAAGAAAAGGGAATAATCATGGAATTCAAGACACCAAGATATCTAAAAGAGTACGAGTGCGTATGCGGAGAAAAATGGAATGATGTGTGGGATTGTGAATGTAACGATCACTGTCCTGAGTGCAACAAAGAGATAGAACCTCAAAGTTCTCAAGTGATCTCCGTAATGTATTGTCCTGAGTGTGGAAACCATGATAATGATGGCCACAATAGCGAGCATGATCCTTGTGTATGCTGCGGAAGTGAAACAGAATGGAAAATATTTAACGGAAGCCATGAGGCTTATGATCTGTTTGCGGAGAAAAACTTCCCAAAGGATAGAAAATGAAGAAGATCACGTTAGTTGGAATTATATGTGCGGCGATTTTCTCCAATGGAGCAGAGATTGAATTCAAAGAAAAACTAAAGTCGTTTAAAGAAGAGTATTCTCATAAGTACCGAGAGTTTGTGACGGAGCTTAAAAGTAACGCCGAAGATATCTCTTCAGAGTATTTTACTAAAGAGGAAACCTCATCAAGCGGAAGCTCTCCGATAAACCTAAAAAACATCAAGAGAAAAAGCGAAGAGATACTTACCGATATCTCTCATAATTTTATGCCGGAAAAAGAAGAGACTGCCCAAAGCAGAACGGGTCGTATTTCTGAAAATAAGAGAAGACTACACTTTCCGATTAATGAAAGATTGCTTCTCTCTAAAACGGGATGTAGAAAATATGGTGATCAGCTTGTGGACAAAAAATACTACAAAGCTTGTTATAACTATGACTACAAGGCTTCGATCTTTGTCGGTTATGAGCTTGACGGTGCATTGGTCAATGAGTTAAACATAGGAGAAAGACCAAAGTTCTATTCAGAGCCGATGATCCCTCGAAGATATCAGGCAAATTACGGGGACTGGTCAAATACCGGATATGACAGAGGACACGCTGCACCCGACGCTTCAATGGACTTTTCCAAAGAAGCACAGAACAGCACCTATTCCCTGGTAAACATTTGGGCTCAAGCGGCGATGGTCAATCGTAAGACATGGATCAAAGCGGAGAAGTATTCAAGATATGTTGCGGTGAAGCTTGGAAGATTAAAAGTATTGGATATTGCAGTGTTTCCTCAAAAGCCGATCAGGATAGGAAGAGGCAAGGTAGCAGTGCCATACGCTTTTTATAAAGTGCTTTACAATGATGAGCAGAACTTCAGAAGATGTTTTTATTATGAGAACGATAAGAACGTCAATGTCTCAGCAGATAAGCTCAAGGGGCATATCATAGAATGTAGCGAGGTGACGTTTTAGAGTATAGGGTAAAGGCTAGTAGCCGTTTTCCCTATAATTGCGGAGCGTTTCTGTTTCTCGGAAGATGTAGTGACTCACTATAAAGATATGTGGCCTACCGAGAAATAGAAACCGAAGATGTGCTACGGGGCCTTCAAGTATCTCGAAAGTATCTCGAAAGTATCAGGCAACCGAATCTACAGATGAGGTTAGCTTATGCTATGGGAATAGATACGCCACCCGAACAAAAATAAAATCCTAAACTATTTTGGATTTTTTAGAAAACTGCACTACCTCACTTTTTGATATCCGCTATCATACTAACAATACACTAAAGGAAAACACGATGCTTTCTTACAAAAAACCAAAAGTCACCCTACTTCAGGAGTCCGGGTTAGGAGTTGCGGAGATCGCAGCGAGAACTTGCTATGACAGTTTTGAGAATTCAGAGAACGACTGTATCAGGAACTATAAAGAGGATTTTGATAGGGATGCGATCAATTCCATCGAGGACTCAGAGCTTCTTGCTAATCTTGCATGGGTACATCATCATCATTCTATCTTGGAACACGCAACACTGAGCTTTTTGGTTGAGGGAATAAGCAGGGGAGTGCTTCAGGAACACGCAAGGCATCGCATTCAGGCAATTTCGTGCCGAAGCACAAGATACACAATGTCATCGGTATTAAATGCTTTTGCGGCCTCTATGAAATGTACCAATGAGTTAGTGTTTTTTATCAATAAGATCATGGAGCTTGATATGTTTGTCGTTGATGAAGAGGAATATCTCTTTCTTGAGATTGAGTGTCTATTCAATAAGCTCAAGTATCATAGGCACAAGTACGAAGAGGATAGTGATTTTCTCAAAGAGATCATAGCAGCTTCTTCACTTGGTTATATGGACGAGTTGGGCGATAACCCGGAAGCTCTTTACCAGGCACTACAAAACGGGAAGAGGAAAAGAAACGTCGGAGACAAATTTAAACATATCGTGACCGATAACTGGAAGGTAGATATGGTGGTCACTTTCAATATCCGAAGTTTAAAAAATTACTTTGATCTTCGTGATTCAGGAGCAGCATGGTTTCAGATCCAGTGGCTCGCTCAAGCCATAAAAGAAGCAACACCTATGAAGTATCTAAAGCTCATCGATAAAAAGTACAAGGATATTTAGCTTTTATGGCAGAGGTTTCTCTGCCAAACTCTTGATATTTTTTCTCAAAACCGAAAAATACGTTAAAATACGTTTAAGTTTCAACGAGAAATTACCCCATATTACTCTCATTTATCTACATTGTGTTTTATTCATAGGATACTTTCACGTTCATGTCACGTTCATGTCACGTTGTGAGTATCAAAATGGTATAATTACACATACTGATGGACACAAAGAAAAAGAAATGTTGGGAGACAAATAAGCTTTTAATAGGCTCTTGGAATCAGAAGAGTCACCAAATAAGGATGTGTTAATGAAAAGATATTACACAAAAGATCTCCGCACCGGAAGATGGGTGTGTTTAGGTATTCACAAGAACAAAGAGGGAGCAGAGGAGTATTCTGAAGCTCTAGGCATCGAGCATGATGTAATCCGTGATGAAGAAGACCAGTTTGGATATATAGAAAAGATCTCTGAAGTTCTTGGAAGAGATAAGGCCGGAAGTATTCCCGAAGCTTTTGACTATGTTTATAAGCTCGATCTCGAAACGGCAGAAAAGGTAATCAATAGATATCGTTTCTCTGAAGATACAAAAGATCATTCTTTGTTTTATGTGGATGAAGAAAACAAAATTGTGATGAGGTTTGATAAAGAGAGTTCTCTACTTTTTTCACAACTTCCAAAAAATAAAATCCGTGTAAACGGAAATACTCTCCAATAGTCTTGTGTTTAGGAGAGCCTTATAAGGAGATAAATTATTCCTATAGACCTGATTATCCGAGAAGTGTATTTGTAGCAACAAAGGAGTAGGGTATGGGACAGACAGTAAACGAAGACTTCATCCGTGCACATACCAGGAGAGGGAGACCCAATGAGTCTCAGGCGATTATCCTTGGGATCGATCACGAAGCGACCATAGAGGATGGGTGAGAGAATCAGGTTTGCGGAAAAGTTATCACTAATGCTTCTGCGGAACTTTTCAAACTTCTTGATGGAGCAAAGTCTTCCAGTGTACAACAGAAGATCATTAACAAATTCAAAGAGGACAAAAAGCCACGTTTGTTTTAGTGGCTAAAGCGTAGATAAACGATAAAGATATTAAAATTTCAGAGAACTAAAAGGATGGAGCTTATTAAGCAGATCATTTGCATGGCAGCTCTCATAATTGGGATCAATGTTTTTTGGTATAGTTTGTCTCTTATCGGGGCTTTCCCTTTTGACTGGAGACGGTCCTTGCCGATAGCCTTGACAGTAGCGATCCTGAATATGGCAGCGTCACAAAAGACCTATAGGGCTGAACAAGCATAGGCAAATATCCCCCAGTTGGGTGCAGGGCTCAGGGGGATGTATCATACTGCACCAAAAGGACGGGCATTCTTTAAATTTTCTTTTCTATGGTCGTTCAAAAACGGAACAAGCTCATTGAGAGTCAAAATCCGTTAGAAGTGGGAGGTGATATACCCGCTTCAGGCGTGGGAGGTGATATACCCACGCTTCCTAACATTTCCCCCAATTCAATCCAACTAAAAATTACTCAAAAATAATCCATAAAGCCTCTATTATTTTCTTATTTCTATTGCAATAAATATGTATTTATGATATAATATAGTATATCAAGAAAAGGAAAGAAGATATGATTACACTGACAAAGTTCTTGACAAACTTGCGGGGAAATTCGCACCGAAAGTTCAAATCTTGGCGGAGGGCAAATAAAATGGCAGGGCATTTACCACTACTAAACGAAAACGGCGGCTGTAAGTTCTTTCACGATCTTGGCGACCTCACATACGGAGAGCTGTCTGCTGCGATCAATGAGATCAAGGAAGTATTTGGCGGCATGGCGAGAGCGATCACATTTATGTCTCCTTGGGACGAAACAAAAAGAGACGGCAGAAAGCATATTGGGAAGCTCAGAAAGCTCCCGCACGTTTATGCGGCATTTACAGAGGAGGAAGAGGGTAGAAAAGAGGGCTCACTTGAGGCGTACATCTATTCCCCGAAACTTCTCAAGGATAAAAATTTTTTAGGAACATTCGAGGTGCATTATGTTGCTGAAATGAAGAGCGAGAAGATCGTTCAAATCTACTATGTGGCATAGGAGGACGGAATTATGGCAAGACTATCAGTAACGTCAGTTTATTTCCCGGAAAGAGGGCAGGGTGCAGTTGAACCAACGGATCTGCTTTTTGAGTGTAAAGAGAACTACAGAAATGATTTTGTTTACCGCAAACTTATTCCCGATCAAAAAGCAAAGTATCACCATGAGAAAGGTACTTCCTTTTGTGTGAAGCCTACGGGCAAGTGGTGGCACGAAGATGATTTTGCAACAAAATGGATAAACCCGCAGAAAACAAGGCTTTGGATCGTAAAACACTACGACGGTATCATTAGAGAGCTTGAGGCACTATATATACCAGGAGAGGGATGGAAAGAGGGCAGTAGCCTATCGGCATTTCTCAAAGAGGCACAAGAGCGTATGACCTCATCCGTTGAGGTGATCGATACCGAGACCAGTCAGATTGCATAATATTTCGGAGAGCACAATGGCGGCACAAGCATTAGACAAGAACGGACAACGGATCATAGTAGGCGATAATATCAAAAACCACGACCAAAATGGCAAGACATTCCATGTGGACAGCACTATGTATGCCGTACTTGTAGGACTTTTTAACACTAACAGAACGAAGCAGCATTCACACCTTGAGATCATCTGATCTACTTGGTGTATTCCATTATTTTTTTTCATTTTTTCTCTTATTTTCCCCTTTTACTATTGCAATAAATATGTATTTATGATATAATGTATTATATCAAGAAAAGGAAATATCATGTTGTTAGCAATCATTACTCACCATTACACACCTACTAAAAAAATCGAGGAATTTAACCCGCAGTTGGAAGATTTGGAATGTGTCGTTGATACTATCATGCAGAACACGATCCTTGTCAAAGGCAAGGACGAAGCAGAACTTGACGAAAACATTAAGGTGGTGAGTGACTTTATCGAACAAAATATGAATGACGGCTACACACAAATAAACGTCAGAAAACATACACTGTAGGGGAGGCAATATTATGGCAAAGAAAGTTTTATGGTGTCCGAGAAATTGCGGGATCATCCACATCGAAGAACCTACAGAGGGGAAGTGTGAATGCGGATCGAGCGATATCCAAGATACGATAGGTATTTTGCGTCACAGATTCGGAAAGCTCGTATGAGGAAACTTTGTCGGAAATGCCAAATAGCTACGTAGTGTTTGTTTTTACAATACTCTTTAATGTCGCCTTTTTTTACGGTATAATATCCGCAAGGTTGGCAGTTCCCGACAGACTCTCTTTCCGCAAAGGAAAAGGTAAACCTGCCATATTACGCAAAATAATACTTCCTTTTAAGTGTGTGTTGATTGTATAACGAGAGCAGTGCAGTTTGTTCATTCGCATATTTAGAAAGGAATACTTATGCCCACAAAAACACAAGAAAACATTACCCCGGCCCCCCAAGTCATAACAATGATCTCATATAGCAGCAAAGATGATGATGAGGTATTGGATCTCCCTACACTTGAACAATTTAAACTCCAGGCCAAACTCATCAAACTCATTGCGGGAAATTCTCTCAAATCCAGTAATGCGCATCATCTTTTAGCCAAGAGATACGGCTACAATTCATGGCAGATCATTAAGCCTGTCATTGAGAAGAATGACGCATTGAGAAATTTGCGGAAAACCGAGAACGAAGAAGCGATAGACAATAAGCGCATAGAGATCATTAGGGAGAACGATAAGATTATCAGGCAGCATGAGATTGAGGGAAAAGAAAAAGAATTTGATGTATCAAAACTCAAAACCATAGAGATAGTAATACCTGAAAGCAAGAAAGGTAATTTATTGTGGAAATATGTGCTTGATGCTTTTTTGAATAACATCATACCAATAGTGACAGAGCACAGAAAGACTCATGGGTTTGACAACCATTCTCACGGAACAAATCAAACCGAGACAGAGCGCAATGGGTACAAAATATTATTAGTGTTGATGGAGTTTGCAGGAAGTGAATATAACTACCATGAGCTTTTGAGGGCTTGTGTGCAAATGCACTTTGTCTTAATTCCTGCAAATCCCGAATTGCAACGCCCGTCACGAAACGAGCATTATTTTTACTACAAACAAAGAGGGATCATTAAAACGCTGCTCGACAAAAACGTGGATAATATTGCTTCCGTATTAAGCGAAAGGGTATCTAATCTCTTGTCGGTACTTATAGGAGGAGATATTGATGCGTTCAAAAATCACAAGCTTGGAGAGTCGGTAGATAAGTCCATAATGTCTGAAGAGGGAAAAGAAGAGCAGAAAGCGCTTGAGCGCAGATTTAAGATTGCGATGGAAAGCGGGAAGATGCTCGAATTGTGCAATATTTACAACAAGAAAACACAACGGGGATGAGGTCAAACCTCATCCTTTCTTTTGTAGAAAATTGAATCTCCGATAGAGAAATAGTTCTTTACGATTTTATCCGTTTTGGAATCACTTCTCTTTCCTCCATCTTCATCGCTATCATCAAAGAATAGAATATTAGGCACAGAAGCTCTTAAATGGGTATCGTGAGAGCTTTTATCGCTTAGGGTATAGTAGAGGACGGGATAATACGTTTTCTCCTTAAATCGTGAGATAATCACATCATAGTCATCAAAGTTATCCACAACTGTTTTCAGGTTTTGTCTATCGATCTCACACTCTTGCTCTAATTCGCTGAGAAGTTCCGCATATTTTTCTTCAGAAATATCCCCTTTCTCTAAAGACTCTTTGAGGAGCTTCTTCTTTTTTCTCTCGGAAATGATAAACTCACCCTCGATCTCTCTACGCACTTTTACTGGATTTGTCAGGTTTTTGTATTTATGCTTTGTCTTCATCACATATTTGTAAGCCGCCAGAGACGGATTTATAATTTTCGCAATAGTAAAGAACGGGTCTTTTACTTCCCCCTTGGAGTGAGCGAGTATTCCCTTTGCAGCGTTTTCCATTAAGAGTATTTCATTAAGCGTCTCTTTATCTACCAGGTAAATCTCTGCATCCATAAACTGAATAGGGGACGCCGCTTTGTGCTTTAGAATATTATAGACTTTAATACGCACCTCATCAAGTGCAGTGTGATTGTCTTTAACCTCTTCTACTTTTCCCATAATGTCTCCTTTATAGTCTTATAATATCCTTCAGGGAAATTACTCCCCAACTCTATCTTCTTGCCGACTCTTTTGTAGCTCCATCTTTTTACGGGAACTCTCCTCGGTGGCACTATTGACCCTATTCTCCAAATCATTACAGAAATTTGTCATAAGATCAGGGAGTGCAGCCATTTGATATCTGTCAAAAGCTACACCAAACTGTTTTACTGGATCTCTCATATTAATAAAATAAGTATCTACCCGGATAGGCTTTTTATCATTGTCTTTTCCGTCACGCAATTTATGACCAAGAGTTAAAGCCTTCATAAAGTTATTAGATCCGGTAACAAGTCTAAAGTCATTCGCTATTTTATTTTTCTGCAATACCTTGAGTGCAATAATGAGTGATCTAAGTTTCAGGCAATCCAACTGCATAGTAACCGTGTTCGCCTCATCCCTTTGGAAGTTATTGAATACTGTGATATGAATATGCTCTTTGATCTGATACTGCTCAATTACAATATGACCCTCAAGCTGAATATACCCATTGGAAATTCCACGCAAATCTCTTCTTGATACCAGTAGTTTTTCTACGGAACTTTTATCGGTTTGCTGCTGCATTGGTCCTCTTACCTTTTTTCATAATTATATCACAGTGTCATACGCTAGTGCTAAAAAAATGCAAAAGATTGCAATAAATTATAAAAAAATGCAAAGAATTACAAAAGATTGCAAAGAATTACAAAAGATTGCTAAAGATGTGTTATAATCCACAGAATGACAGACGGGGAACTAATAAGGTTTCACGGAAAGAGAATAGGGAAATAGGAATGGATGATAAGTTGATCAACGAAAACCTACTGAAAGAGATCACAAAACCCACCAAATACAAGAAAATAAGCCTCTCTACACGCCAAAAGGCAATTATTTGGGCACTAAAGTACGAGTATGATCTCACACTCGAAAATATTGTGCTATATCTTGAGAAGGCAGAGGGTATCGCTACTAATGTTGATAAGGTCTATCGAGTGCTTAAAAAAATGAGTGAAGAAGTTGAACAAGGTAAAGACGTTATTTTTCCTAAAAAGACTACCAAATCCGACAAAAACGATAAAAAAAAGAAAGAAGAAACACCTCAAAAACAAGAAGAAAACACTACTACTGAAAAAGAAGAGGAAAACGAAGGTTGTAACCTTGATTTCGATTTATCCGATAAAGTACAATATGACGAACAAGGAAATATCACTGATGAATCAATGGCTTTCATTAGAGAAGAATTCAAGAAATTCAAAAATTTCAATAATCAAGAAGAGAGGAAGAAAGAGTGAGCAACGGAAAAAAACCCCCAGTCATATTGATATCAATCGGAGTAAAAGGTGGACCAGGTAAGAGTGTCACAGCAATTCATTTCCTAACGGGATATTTGGGCCTTAAAAAAGAAGATAGAGAGTATATGATCTTAGAATTTGATGCTCACAATAGAACGCTTGATAACTTCAATAGTGAGATCAGTGGAAAAGTAGTAGGGAAAAATGATACAGAGATCAGAGACAATCTTTCGGATATCGAGTTTGATGCCGACGAAAAGAACATTATTATTGACGTAGGGGGAAGCGAGAACACGGAGCGTTTCTTGGAGTATATCAAATCACGCAAAGAGACTTTTAAAAATGCAATATTTATTATCCCTGAACTTAACGAGCCTGATCATAGTGCAGATAAAACCGTAGAACTCATAAGAGGCGTATTGGATAATCCTAAGATCATTGTAGCACTCAACAAGTATAGGGGAGAAAAGAGCAAAGAGGAAGAGTTTGGTTTTATTTACGGTATGGAACAGTTCGATATTCCTGCTAAACCTTTTATAAAAGATAAGTGCATAAGCATTGTGACTATTCCTGAGTGTGAGGTTTCACTAGGACTTGCAAAGATCAAAAAGCAAACACTATACGGACTATCCAATATCGCAAGAATGACAGCCGGATTTACAACAGCACAAAAGAAAGTGCTTTGGAGTGAAGACGGAGAGACTCCTTGTGATAAAGAAACATATCGTACAGAGAGCAGATCGCTTGATGCCTCCATACAAGCCCTTGAAACCCTCAAAAAAGCAGAAGGGCTATTTAAGGCAATCGATGGGCTTAGAAAATGAACGACACAGAAAGAAGAAGGGCAGAGAGTCTATTAGATGTCGTATCCCTACTTGAATTTGTAGCCGACAATCTCAAGGATATTTCCAAAGGGCCAGTCAATGCCATGAAAGCAACTGAGCTCACCCTTAAAAACATAGATATCGCTGCCAATGAATTGATCTCTACCCTTAAAGAGAGAGAAGCTTCTATTCGCAAAAAAGAGAGAAGTATCTTTATTCCTGAAGATGATTTTGAAAATTTGGTATCAAAGCTCAATGAGGTTAGAAATATTCTCGATAAAGAGAAAGACAACAGTATCCCCCTTTCTATCAAGGAGCTCTCCCAAAAGCAAGCTGAAATGAGCGAGGTCTTTGGAGATTTAAAAAAAACCCTTATTGAAGAGATAGCAAAGCTGAAAACCCAACAGACAAACTCTTATCAAAAGACTACCAAAAAGAGCATAGAGCCTAAAAAGTACAGCGAAATGGGTATCGTTGGAGGGTTGTGTTTTGTGGGTGGGATTGCGGTTGGAATCTTGTCTGTTCTTCTTTATATTTCACAGTCTTACTGAACTCGTCAGTGCATTGACGAGTTCTTATTTTATGTCTTTAGTTCTTCCCAAAACACCATTAATAAAAATTTTCGGAGTGCTATTTACAGCAAGAGATAATCCGGCTTCAATCTCTTTGTCGATCTCAGGAAGGTCTATTTTATAGAGTTCTTCTTTATCGGCTGAATACCCACTTATCTTCTCTATCTCAGAGGCGATGAAATCAACATCGTTAGAAGAGACCAAAGAGGACTTTACCTTTAGTACCCCTGCATTGTAGATCGATGAGGTTATATCTATTCCTTTACGATGAGCTTGTGCCATGATCGCTGAAACTGTTTTACTTGAAGGAAATTTGCCAATAGGAAAATGATAGAGATATACTGCATAGTCCTTTTTTTCTTGAGTTATCTTCTTCTCTATCTCAGCATACGCAGTTCGGCAGTATGGACACCAAGGGTCAGAAAAAATGAGAATTTTATTCTCGCTCTTACCATTTCCTAAAATGAGATTTTTTTCAGTGTAAAAGATCGAGGGATCTATTTTTGGGATAGCCATAGAAGTTAAACTGCGTCCATCTAAGGTAAAAAGTCCAGTAGCCACAATACCTTCAGAAGAGAGAAACAGTATATCGCTTCTAGTGGAAACCTTAATGATCCCATTTTTATCTTTGTCTTCAGTAGTATATTTAACAACGTATCCGGTAAACCAATCTGCACCTGGTACGGTAGTTGTTCCTGATACTTCAACACTCTTGACTTTGAAGTTCTCATTCCTTACTTCAAAGGGATGGAGCATATTTCTAGCAAACTGTTCCACTTTTGCTTCAAGCCCAAAATCATCACCCAGTAAAAGCGAGGCAAGTACCGCAGTGGAAAGAATGGCATTTTTAACTATTTTCAAGTGATCTCCTTGTGATGGAAAAGGTTTAAGGATAGTAGATGAGGATTGTGAAGAGAAAAGCGTGAAGCAATGATCCCTAAAGTACCATATCTTCATACCTTACATCTTTGTTGAATATCTTTTCTCCAATATCGACTTTATTCTCAAGATCATGTCTTAAAGAGACAAGGTGTTCAAAACAGAGCATGAGTTCTGTTTTGGATTTAGATTGAAAGTCCCCCCATTTGCTAGTAAGGAAGGATTTAACCGCCTTTTCTTCTTTTTTGTCATTTGGATATTTAAGATTATGTCTCCGTGTTACTTCTCTTGCAAGTGCAGCTTCTCCTATGCACTCCGCAACAAAGAAATAATGGGCAATCCAAATATTCTCTTCTTCTTGAGAGATCATAAACATATTTTTAAAATGTTGAAGTCCAGCCTCAGTCCAAAGACCTCTTATTGAGTTATTGTTTTTTACCGTGTATATATAATGAGAAGAGTCAAAAATGTTGTCTTGTAAGAATTGTTCAGTCAGTTCTATAAAAGCAGTAGTACGAAGCGTTTTTTGCATCTGCTTCTTCGTGTATAATTTTTTCTCACTGAAATCGTCCACAAGATACCAGTGATCATTCCTTCTTGACAAAGAACTACATTCAATTTCCATGTCTTTTAGTCCTCCCTTACCATAAAAACATAGCTATAATATCAAAAAAACCTAAAGAATTATAGAAAAAAAAGTAATTTCTCTAAAAAAAGGCAAACTTTTAAGGATTTTTTTTAACTTTTCAATTTTTTTATAGTATTAAGAGCTATATCATCTTTATTATGATTGGCGATGATAATATCTTCTTTTTTTACCGTCTCAGGAGTAGCTAATCTTAACTGTAGCTCCAAATCCTTCTCGATAGAAGTTTTTATTGATTCTTTATACTCATCTACAAGCTCTTTTTCTGCCATGGGGGTTTCAACCTTTTCGAGTTTTTCAAGCGGGACCAAAGAGTAGATTAGGGCATTTTTTATATTCGCACCTTCTCTAATGAGGGCAGAGATAAGACTCTTTCCTGGGATACCCAATTTTCTAGCTTCGGCAACTACAATAGCTTGTCTGTAAGGTAGGTATTTTTGCATCATATACTCATTTGTTAATATATTAAGTTCATGCCCATAAGTCATATCTTGATACCTTCGATTTTATGCTTCTGTCCATTTTCGGTTTTACTCTCTAGTGCGGTAGGAAAAATATCAGTCAATACAAAACCCTGATTATATACCAATGAAAGATCATATATCTTATTGGGCTTAACCTTAACGGCAATATCATTTTTAATATCTAGTGTTAAAGTGAGACCATTTTCGTCAAGTAGTGTAGTGCTATCTCGAGAAGATGAAATGATCTTAGCATTTACTTTAATTGGTATTTTAGCAAAAAGAGCAGGGTTGATATCGCTTTTCCTAACATATTCAGTAAAATTTCGTAAAGAGGATAGCGTGATCATGCCAGTTCCAAGCTTTTCTTGCCACCATGCAGAGATATAGTCATCCCGAAAATCTTCCGAATTTTTAATATTAAAAGCAACACACCCAACAAGCTCATTGTATCCTTTTTTGTATTTAGGTAAAAGCGAGAGCCTTTTGGTTGTGTCAGAGTTTTCCAAAAGTGCCAGGAGCGAATTGTCTCCGAACAAATTCAAAGAGGTGAGCATTATTGGATTGACGTATCCAAGTTCACTTATGCTTTTTAATATCTCTGCACCCAAGAAAGGGGGAACATTAAGCTCTATAACTTCAATTTCTCCTTCTTGAGGTATGGTGTGACCGGACAGAAATTGATAGATATTTTTTGAGTAATAGTCTTTGCTTTCATTGAGAATATTAGTTATAGTATCCACTTGCATTTTTGCCGTGTCAGTGTTTTCTACGATAGAGTTTATCCAAAGAGGATCAAGGGAATTGCTTCTAATGACACTAAGGCTATTGAGATCAAAGTTTTTTAGTAAGTTAGTGTGCGGTGGTATAGAGCTAGAAGAAACACCGCTTGAAATTCCCAAAAGGAAATCTTTTACGAAGAGCTCATTGTCTTCAATGGATAGATTTTCGTGTTTTGCTTTAGAAGAATGTGCGGAGTTTGCCAAGATGCTGCCGATCATGTCTTTTGCGTTATTGATCGAGAAAATATAGTCAGCCTTAGAGCACATATATTCAAGCTCGCTTCTTTCGATTGATAGTTGCTCGGCAAGAGAGGGCATATAAGCAGTAATGGCACTTGTGAGTTTGGATACTTTTTTTAGCAGTGAGGTGATGTGTAGTAGAGGCAGGACTTCCTCTTGTTTGTTTTGGGCGACGATAAGAATGTTCTTTTCTCTTAGTAGGGCTTCCCTTACCATCAAGAAAGCGTAGTTATTGGACATTGTACCCCAATCCTCCCAGTCTATTTTATTAAATTATACAAGAAGGAAGAGCCCAAAGAGTCAAATCAAGAACAGTTTAGGAAAAGGAAAATTTCTTATGAAGTTTGCTATTGGCTTCAAACGCTTTTAGCACTTCAACTATGTACTCAACAGAGAAAGCACCTTTAAGCACAGCATCCCTTTTGAAGTTTTCATACTCATTTTTCACAAGTGCGACAAATCTGTTTTTAAATAAGTCGTGCACACTCTTCAAATTAGTTGGGGTGGCTACAACGTATTCTTTAGAAATCGTAAACTCCATAAAGGTATTTGATCCCAAAAGGTTGTTTAGCTCATCAAGAGCATCTTTTTTGATCTTTCCTCCAACCAGGAAGAAGTCACGGATAACCTCATCGGGAGATAGGGAGGTGTTTGCAATATGGATGGTGTCAGAAGAGTTGCTGTATCCTTGCAACATAGTCCCGACAGTAAAGCTAAATGGTTTTAAGTGCTTTTTGGTTGTCATTTATGCCTCCTTTTTTTGAAATTTATCATAAATATACAACTTTGTCAAGTGGTGGAGTTTTTGGGTATTCGCAAAATAAGTGATTTATTACACATATTCTGAATCCCAATTTTTCTTACCCCACTGGGTTAATTACCTTACCTCCAACACTCTGTTTCATTTCTTGGCTTGACTCTTTTAGGGACTCAAGACCTCCATCTACACCAACCAATTTCAAAAACCAACTCTTGTAATTGTAGATCAAAATTAGAGAAATAATTAGAGTTGCAAACAATGAAAATATCATCGTCATTCCATTTATACCACTAATCATGACAGCACTTTGAATACTGTTCCCTGCTTGGGTCAATAGACCCGCATCGCTATTATTCGCTTCTGTTAGTACGCCAGTCATTGACTCCGACGCATTATCGATCACCGTTACGATAAGGCTCATTAGTAACCCAAATAGTCCCTTGAATGTCATGGCAACCGGAATTAAGAGTGAGGCGGTGATAACCATAAGCACCGGAGAGAATGAAATAGCAAAGAGGGAAGTAAGGAAGTGCCCTAAATGATTTTTTGTCCCGCCTTTAGCCATGAACGCATAATATATCCCTATGACCATACTTGAGAAAAAGAAGAATATGGTCTCCACAAAGAGCATAATGATCTGAAGTACCAAAAATGCCGAAATTGTCATCATCGTTACGGCTGAAACCATGAATGTCGCTACTATAACAGAAAGGTATAGTGCTGCAATGCCCACAAGATAAGAACTGCCAGCAGCGATTAGACTCATAGTTCCTGAGATCATTTTCCCAACTGGGCCAAAATAAGAAAGTCCTGAAGAGAGCTTGGAAGTTATAAAAGAAACAAGTCTTTTCATCCAACTTTTTCCCTCTTCCGTATCTCCTTTGGCCTTTTCGGGGTCCGTAATGAAGATATCGCTCATTATCCCCTTTACCATTTTATAGAGTTCCGAGAAACCAGGAACTAAAAACCAATAACTGTTCGTAACCAGTCCTGAGTTTAGAGCACCCTCTAAAGCTTCGTCCATTACAGTTTCCACAAACCCATCCGCTTCACTTCCTAGTTTGTCTTTGTTTTCTTGTTGTGCATTCTCAAGCCCTTTGGCGTAAGACCCGCTATTGTCTTTTGTGACCTCATCATAAAGAAATATCTCAGCATTATCCAAAAAGAAATAACTTACTGGGATAGCAGAAATGAATCCCCAACCAACATGATTTTGACCAAATTGCAAAAGAGCAAGGAAGTCCATGAGGGAATTTGCGGAGTTTCCGCTAGTATTCATAAGATCTCTGTATCTTTCAAGTTCATCCTTGAGTGTTACATAGCTAATGAGTGTTTCTTGAAGATCAGAAGAGATATCCCCTTCAAGCTTTGAGCAAGCTCCAACAAGTAATCTGTCTGTTTCGATCTGTACGTTTTCCTGCTTGAGAATATTTTCATTTACGCCGTAGTTGTTTTGGTTTATCTGAGCACTTTTCTCTTTAGGGAACAACTGAGTATCCGTATAGTTAAAATAAGGACGGCAAATATCCTCATAGAATGCAACCTCCCTGATTAGCTTCACCTTCTTAACCTCATAAGAAGAGAGTTTTTCTCCAATAGTGATGTAACGCTGCTCATCTATATCAATAAACCCACTTTTTTTTGCAAGTAAAGAAAAGTAGATCGCCATTACATAGTCAGAGGACCTATTTGCCAAATAAGTACCAGTCTGTACACCGATGCGGATGGTTTTTTGAGCGATAGAGCTCCAATTCTCTATTTTTTGTGTCTCTGCGGAACTGACGTTTATGTTGGTCGAAAAACCACTATCTTTAATATCTCCATCATTGAATACCGGGGCTGAAAAGAATAGAATGGCGATCATTGCGGTAGAGAAGAAGGAGAGGGCATTTGTTTGGAAAGGCTCAGTTCCATACTTTTCAAACATTTTTCTAAAGAGATAATATCCCGAAGAATAGAGCATACCTAAAGCAAACATCGTCATAACGATATCACTAAATATTTTCTTTAATGCCTCTATGGTGAGTATGTAGTATCCTAAAACTTGACGATCCGCAAAGTCTAAAGGGCTAATATACTCTATCGTTGCCTTGTCTGAAGACTCTTCTCCGGTAAAGAAGCTAACAACATCGCTCCAAAAACCTGAGTCCGAGATTTCACTTCTAAGGATATTAAACTCTTTTTTAATTACTGCCTCTCCCGCATCGTTGATGTATCCTTCTTCAAAGAAATCCGGGTCAAGTGTAAAAGTTCCCATAAGGACAGAAGAAAGAGTTTTGGTGTATTCAGTATGGGAGTCGATAGGGTGTGTTTTTACAAAATCATTATATTTGGCTTCCCAAGCTTTTTTTGCTTCAGCATTTTTAGACATTACATTCGAGATAAGCTTGTCGAGTTCTGCTTTACTTAGTGTTGCAAGATAGGTGGGATCAAATTCTACCTTACGACCTTTAATTTGGCCAATATAGGCTTCAAGCTTACTTTGGTTTTCTGCCAGGATCGCATCACCTCTATTATCTGCTGCATCTTTTTCATATTCTTTATTACAGTCTGTAGTAACCGTAATGTCCTCGGACTTGCTACTGGTCGCAGAGTAGGTGCAGAGAGCTTTACCATTTTTAATATCTAGCTCACTTAGATAGCCATATTGCTGATCATTATTTGGATGTGAAGGACACGAATAGGCTTTCCAGTTATCGGAGCCGCACCCTTTAGCGTGAAGAAGCACCTGAGAGTAGGCAAGCAGTAAAAAAACAAAAAACCTTTTCATCTAATCCCTTTTTTTATTTTTGTGAGTTTTGAAGTGCTTCAAGCTCGGCTTCAAGTTCCTCTAATGACATACTACTCTCTGAAGTCTTTTTATTTTCGTTTTCAGAAACAGTTTTGGTTTTTTCTGTCGGCTTCGTTTGGCTCGTTGAGGTGTTCTCTATGACATGGTTATTGAGGACCGGAACTGTCTCAGTAACATCGGATTTACCTTCTCCGAATATAGGCTCTTTTTTGAAGATATTAGGCTGATCAACTTTATATCCTTCCATATTTCCGTCAGTCGCTAATTGGACATCCACATAGAAAACTCTGTTTTGATTCACTTTAAATGTATAAGGCAAGTCCTGAACATAGCTTTCCCCGATCACTTTAGATATTTCGCTCACGAACTGAATACCCGCCAAAGCCCAATACGTTGCTTTGTCCGGCGGTAAAGTGTTTGTTGCTTGCGTGACCGTAGTGCCGCCGATCCCGTCAGTTACCACGATCTCTTGTTGCGTTCTTGAAGCTCTTTCGTCCTCTATATATGCCTGAGCATTTTGCCCAACGATACCAAGCCCCTTGTAGGCCCCCGTAGCTAACATCTTTTGGAGTTTATGATCATTAACTACATTCGCAAGATTGAGAGAGTTTTTATCTTTCGTAAGGACCACACCGTTACTGATAGGGTAGCGTTTATCGCCATTTGCAATATAGAGAGGGTTTCCGACAAGGGCTTTGGCATAGAACTCAGGAACTAAAGAAACCGCAAGAGAGGATTTCCCAAAAGGCTCATTGAAGTCACACTCTAAATATGCGTAGGTAGCCATTCTCTCTACAAGCATTTCATTTGTGGTATAACAGTATCCTCTAACAAAGCGAGGTATTCTAGCTTTTTCATCCGCTTCCTCTTTTTGAGCTTTCAGTAGAGCGATCTGTTTCACAAGCTCTTTCTTCTTGAAGTCTAGCTGATGCTCTTCAACATCAAAAGTGAAGTCCTTGGCATGACTCTTACTGTATAGAAGTTCCTTGTTTTCCATATCTTGTTCGGCATGGAATTTAAGATGCTCATAGATGACCTCTTCATATTTTGACTTAGTCATGTTAGAGTGAGTTGGAGTTACGTCACGATAGGTACTATCTGTTTCAACGCCACCCTCTGTCATTTGCTCAAGAATTGCGGAACTGCCTTGTGCTGCAAAAACAGGAGTTTGTGCCAACAATAAAGCTAAGGTGGTAAGTGTGGTTATTTTTTTCATTGGTTGCTTCTTTTGTAGTCTTTTACGATATTGCTGAATCTGTTTATACTGCTTGCTTCACCGTATGCCACTTTTGTTTCTTGATTGATACTTGAAAGTGAAGTGTCTATTGTCTCTACGATATCACGCCTGAAGTCATCAAAATCCTCTATATCTTTTTCGTAGGACTCAAGTATTGCTTCATGCTCAGGATTGATCACTTCCTTTTTTTCATCAGGAAGCGAAAGTGGACGGGAAGAGCACCCCGAAAACACAAAAACTGAAAGTATAGAAAATGCTAAAATTGTGCTACCAATCTTCATTATTTAATATCCTCATAATATTCGTCATGTTCATAGATTTCATCATCTGAAGTTCTGCGATCTGATTTTTCATGCTTTGAAATCTCGTACATATCTTCTTTTGAGTCGGGCTTGGAGCAAATACCGTCAAATCTCTTTCCTCCAAATCCCTCATATTTGGTTTCAATGCGATAATTGATATCGTTTAGCGAAATGAAGCCAAATTTATCATCCCGGATAATATAAAAAGGAACATTTTGATAGATCAAAACATCAAAAACACCATCTTCGGTAAAAATCAAAGAAGGATCACACTCTGCAAGGGTAAAGTAGGCATCTAAGATTTCTTCATACGGGACATTTGGCTTATCGATATAGATGATCATGGTTGATATATATTGATTTCCTTCTGCCAATGGAGAAGAGTAGGCATCGGGATTGGGCCTATTTGGTAAATGCCTATACAGATTGATTGTCATTCCGGTATTTTTTTGACCATCGGTAAGAGCCACAAATATATTACCTTCAAGAAAATTCCTCTTTGGCTTGATGGTTAGAATATTTGCGGAGTGCTCAAGCCTATCAAGTTCTTCGGAAGGCAATGCACCCGTTATTTTGTATCTATCAGGGAAAAATACAGTGGTAGTAAACTCGCTAGTAACCTCAAGGCTATCTATCGACTTAAAAGGTTTTTCTAGTGGTGTCATAAGCATTTCAAGACCTTCTGTTCGGTGCATGGTACGCTGAAATTCATCCCTTTTTTGAGTCACTTCCCTAGCAACATCTTTATCAAGATCCATTTCAAACCTATTGCGGATCAAGTTCGAGTTATCTTTATTCTTATCCTTGTTGTCAGGTAAAGGTAAAGAAGTTGCGGCAGCTCCCTTTTGGTCATAGTTATAACCGTTTGCACCGAAAGCCAGTGCAGTAACCAAAAAAAGACCTAATGATTTTTTATATCCCATCTTTGTAGCACCTCTTCTTTCTTCTGTTTTTAAGTCCATTATAAATCCCCCAGGATACTTTTGAAAATAAGAGTATCCCGTTCAGCTTTTCATCCTTAATACCATTGTTATCCACAAGATTTAACTTTGTTTCGTTGGTCAATTTTGACTTGAGGTAAAAATAGATAAAGCCACCCGCCAAGAGTGCGGCTATACTCAAGAAAAAATATCCCCCATAGACCATATTGAGCATAAGGGCAGAAAGGGAGGAGACAAAAAGCACAAAACCCTTAGTTGTAAACCCATATTTTCCGAAAGAGATCTTTCGATTGAACTGCTTATTAAAAATAAAGTTCAAATAGAGCCTTTCTATATCTTTATGGTTTGCCATATCAACTCCCAAAAAGTAGCTTGTGCCATATATGCTGAAGTGCCATAAAGAATGAAAAATCTTTGTCCGAAGTCAAAACCACTACAAGAGCACTACCTATAACAGTATGAATATAGAACAGCACGACAGAGAAAAAGAAAAAGACAGCAGAGCCACCAACCCTAGCTAGTCCACTTTCATTTTGCATAGCATTAGCTCCAAAGGCACGTTTGAGCGAGATCATTACAATGATCATCGGAATCAAAACGTAAATCATGGTTAAGGCTATGCCGACAAATTTCATGTAGAGCCCAAAGCTCTCCGCAACAAGCTTTCCAAGAGAAGATCCGTCTGCCGTTATTGCAAAATCGGTTGTCATCCATGCACTAATAAAAGTGCTATCCGTAGCGGTATCGAGCATAAAGAAGTTCTTGAGACCTACTGCGGGAGTAAAGGCGGGCATTCCTGAGAACACTAACCCTACAAAGCCAAGTCCTAAAACACCTATAAAGAGAAGCCCAATATGTATGCCAACACTTTCGAGAATGATCTCAAGGGAATCACCTCCATTAACATTTCCTTTTCTCTCTTCCTTCTCCTGGTACTGCTTATAGTAAAGAGCAATAGGTAAAAGATGGAAAAAGAGTGCGAGCGATCCGTAAACCATTGCCATACCCGCTTCAAAATGTGTATTGACCATTTAGCTTCCCGTTCTTATAAAATCTTAGACAGTGGTATGTTGAATGAAAATGTCTTTCCGTCGAAAAAACGAACTTTATAGGTGAATGAATCCATTCTTTCGTTTATTTCCACAAGGTTGAAAAGGGCATTGAATTTTTCACCCGGAAGAACGATCCCCGTTTCCCTTCCGGTTGTAATCTCTCTCATGGAGATTCCCCCTTCAAAGAATTTAAACTCGTAAAGTTCCGAGAGCGGGATCGTGATACTTTTGATCGGCTCTTGGATACCCTTATATTCAAGAACAGTTTTAATCTCAATATCACCTAGTCTTTTCTTTCCTGAAGCGTTATAGGAAAAAGAGCCCAGTTTATAACCTTTATCTAATTCAGAATTTTCTTTGTAAGGAGTAGAATTTATAATAAAACGAATCGAGTCACCAATGATCGTAAACTCCTTAGAGTTTCCAATAACAGTGTAAGCCCCCTTTTTAATGGTCACTAAATCATTAGGATCAGGAAGGTCTTTTGTTTCAGGAGCAGAGGCGGTGTTGGCAGTGACTTTATTCACAATAGGAAGTTCGGGCTTTTTTGAGCTTGCGGCAGTGGTCGTATCTTGAGTTGAGGCAGGAGTGGAAGAAGTAGGCACTGCGACCTTGGAATCATCCGCAACCTTTTCTTTTTTAAGAGAGAGTCCCAATGGGCTTGCCCCTGAATTAACCATGGCCTTCTTTTTGTTTTCTGCCCCATTTTCTGTTTGCATGGTTTGTGATACTTGAGAAGCAGGAGCCGAATCAAAAGCAACATACTTTTTAATCTGACTATAACCCAATACAATAATTACAATCAAAGCGAATATTTTGAGCTCCAAATTCTTTTCAAGAAAACCGGGCTTATTGAGATCATCCTCAAGTTCACCGTTCCCAGGAACAGACTTAGTCTCTATATCTACTTTGTCTATGTTTTTTGCCGGAGCACTCTTTTTTGAAAAGAATATTTCGCCCAGTGTAGCAAGCATAGAAGAAAGCCCACTCTTTTTTTCTTCGTTATTATTGGTCTTTTTTCCTACTTGTGAAAGGTGTGCTACGACTTTTAACCTCTTTTCTTTTGACTGTTTTTGTAATTGAAACCCCGCTTCAGTAGAGAGCATTTGCAAATCCTTAATATTTTTCTAAACTTTTTTGGTTTTCCTTTCGGATGCCACTTTTTCTGCTAAACTTTACCAATAAAAAAATCATCCTACAAGGTTTTTGTGGAGTGATATTCATATTTTTAAAAGACCAAAAAAGGACTGCATAATGGCAAGAGAGCTAACAGAGATCGATAAAAAAAGAATTGCTGAGATTGTAAGTTTGCTAAGAGCAATAGAAGATAATCGGAGAAACCTCAAGGTAGCTAATCCTATGGTCCAAGTATTCCTTGATAGGGAAAAGGCGATCCACGAAGCCTATGAGCAAAAACTACTTCAAGAGGAAGAATATCAAGAGACAAAAAAACGACTTGAAGAAGAAATAAAGAAGTTTAATGAGACAAGCCCCGACTTTATAAACAATGAACTCTCATTAAATGAAACCTATCTTTTTTCCCTATTAGATAATACAAGCGAAGAAGCAGTACCTCAAGACGTAAAAACACACATCAAGGCAACTATAGCAGACAGCGAGAGGGATTTTGATACTGATGAGATAAAAGCGATGATCATTGAGGGGATACCAACAGAGGCCCAAGATGAGATAGAGGAAATCGAAGCAGAAATTGATACCTCAGCTCCAACCAAAGAGATCATTAAGAGTTTTCGTACTATGGCTAAAGCTATTAGTGCAGCACTTGAAAAAGTAAAAGAGGCAATAGCGATCTTGGATGAGTACCTAAAATCCAAAAATATCAATGTAGATAAAAAACAACCAGTGGCGACAGTAGAAGCACAAGCTAAAACAGAGGTCAAAACGGAAACGGCAAAAGAGGTGACAGTGGAAACACCTAAAGAAGAGGAGAATACTGTATCAGTAGAGCAGACTCAGACAGTTACTCTTGGAAGCGACCTTGAGCCTAAAGAAGAAGAGGCAAAAGTAGTAGCAGTTGCCAAAACTACAGAGGAAGAGAAGCCTGAAGAGGAAGAGAGAATTTTCCCAAAAGAACAAGGAGAGGAAAAGGTAGTGATCTCAAAAGATATGAAGAAACCAGTATTGCCTCCTATTACGGAAGATGATATGTTAAACTACGGCAGCAGCCCAACCGGAATGCCGGGATATTAGGAATATAGGAAATGAAAAAAATCTATCTTCTTTTCTTGCTTTTAATGAACTCGCTTTATGCGGGAACAACAGAGGAATATCTTGATTTTCTTGAGAATACATGGCAAAGCTTTTTTGACATGATGAACTCTTTTATGTGGATACTCGCAATAGTTCCCGTAGCAGTAGTGCTTCATGGCTTGATATATTCATTCCAAAAGCTAAAAAAAGCGAGAGAGGACGCAGCAAGATCCGGCATGGCTCTCAGCTTTGAGGAATTAGGAGATACTGCTGTCCACACGCTCGGATACCTCACGGCAGTTTATCTAATCTACGGAATGTTTGCCATGATCTTTGCCGGAGCACCTGATATTGGGTATGGATGGGAACATTTAGTACATACGCATTGGTCAGAATTTCTATCAAGTGGAAATACAACACCATAAACCTTCTTAACACTTAATTTTTACTTTTTTACCTTTTTTGAAGTCGTAGTATTGATTTTGAACTTCTTTTTTCTGTAACATTTTTTCACTACACAAAAAAGGATCAGTATGAAAAATTTACTTGCAGTGGGAAGTAGAAGGTTGAGTGAAAATAAACTTTTGGTATTTTTTGCTCTTTTTATGCTCTCTTCGGTAGCGGCTATGGCAGCAAGCGGAGACGCATCGATTACGGGGACGGGAGAAAATGCTAAAACAGAAGTAGGAGCTATCATCCGGGCGGTTATTTGGGTTGGAGCCTTTATTCCTATTGGATTACCATTATGGGCAATGTCGAAAGTTAAAGATTGGCTTGCGAACAAAGAAGAGCAAGGGCAGTATGAGCCTAAAATTATGAAAATGTCAAAAATTGCAGCAGCAGGTTTTGCGGGACTTGCGTTTTCCTATCTGATCCTTGGTTTCTTCGGAGGGGTATTGGTTGGACTTTCTTTCTCAGAAAGTTGGAGTATGTTTGTAACGGATCATTGGTCTAGCTTCTTGACTAAATCTTAATCCGAACTATTAAATGGAATAATGATGTTCAAAAAAATCACAAGTACCTTAATAGTGGGAAGTGTCCTAGCGACACTTTCCTTTGCCAAAGAAAACAGCTTTAATTATTACTCTGATGGAATTTATGATGGCTATATCCAAATAAGCAAGGATATACAGTCTGGACTCAACGAAAGATATATGGCTGAGTATGATGGGAAATACTTAGTGATGATGGATGTCACAGACAGTTCCATAGTTGATATTATTTTCTATAAGACAGTCGGAGCCAAAAACTCTTTGAAGCCTATTACGGTTGATTATGTAGAGAATGGTCGAACTTATCTAGTGTTTGATAGTTTTCTGCGAAGTGCCAATGCACATTTTCTACAAAAGAAACTTATAGAATATGGCTTGGAAACCAAAGTCTATCTTGGTGAGGGTGCAGAATCTTATAAGAGAAACCCAGTGGTGATCAAAAAAATGATCGAGGATCTGAAGTATGCTATACGCAATGTTCCCGTAAAGGTAGTAACGGTAGAAGCAGACGGCAACGCACCCGCACTCCCGCCTATACGCAGAACAAGCGGTACGCAAAGCTACACAAGTGAAGGCAAGCACGACAATGTAGTGGTTGATTTCCTTGAGCTTCAAAGGGAATACTGCCGTTCAGGTGAGAAAAAAGGCGATTTTTTCTATCTGCGAGGAAAAAAATATAAAGTTGGAGACAGCATTAACGGCCTCAGCATAACAAGAATAAGCAATGCAAAGATCACACTTCTTGGAACAGACGGGAAGTATTACAATATACAACCAGGTAAATGTGAAGAGGATGGTAGAGGTGATGAATCTAAAGTGGAGATCACGAAAGAGGTCGTTGAAACAAAAGAAAATGAAGCAACCACCTCAGCAACTACCACAACCACTGTAACACAAAAAGGGGAAAGCACACCGACTGACAAGCGCCTAAAGTATATGTGTGATTTTACTCAGATCTATACTGCAAAGAATGAGGAGGGGGAGGATATCAGAATAAGCGACACCCCTTATTTCAACTCAAAGCAAAAAGAGGTATATGCTCAAGGTGTCGAAACAAATAGCGTAAAAGTAAGAAGCAGTGGAGCAGATACCATTATTCTTTCCTCAAGGCATTTTAAGAAATATTGTGAAAGAAAGTAGAAACTAAAATGGATAGAAAAGAAAAATCACTTTATCTGCTTTTTACGGAGTCCTTAGTGGGCGTTCATGCCATAAGAGGTACTTCGATAGAAAAGTATGAGAACTATCCACTTACCTTCCCAGTGTCAGCAGAAGAGACGAATGGGAACTATCAATACAAGACTGCACTACTCAAGAATAAAACTTTTAATGAGGTTTTAAAGCGTTACAGAGAGACGAAGCCATACTATAAGGATGTCACGATCCTGGTGGGGTTTGATCTTGATAGAATGGGAGAGCTTATGTCAGGTGCATTAAGGGCATCATTGGAAGCTTCAGGGGTAGAGGGGAAAGATGTATTCAGAACACCATTGACCGAAGATGGCTATATTGTAGTGAAGAGCTTCGCTAAACATTCTTTTTACCTAAAAGTTCTCTATTGGCAAGAGCAATTAATGTCTATATTACGCAAAGCCGGGATCAAGAAAAATGTTGGATTCGCAAAAGCTTTTTCCCTCAAATATGCCCTTAAAAATGCAGGGCAAATCTTTGGTATTAGTAATGCGTCGAGAATCAATAAACAAGGAACTTCAACCGCAACAGTGGTCACAAAGTTCTTTCAAAAAGAAAAAGAGGCACTATGAGCAACTCTAATGACACCACGATACTGAGAGAAAACCTATTTACATTTATGTTTGCACCATATTTCGGAATGGTTAAACCCATAAAGGGCTACCAGGTTGAGATCGACAAAAACAAGAAGCGTAAATTGGTATCGATCTATTCTGAGGAGAAATTCTACCCTCTCTTCCCGGTGGACAATCCTTTAAAGCATACAAATAAGTATCTCTTTGTACTGCAAGCCCTTTTCCTTCCTATTGTCTTCTGTCTTACTACGATCTTCTTGGGGTATAGAATGACCTTTCATTTCAATGAAGTGGCCCTATGGATAGGACAAGGTTTATTCGTGGTTATAGCAGCAGACATGATAGTCGTACTTTCAAAATTTCATAAATACAAGGTTGGATTGAGCGACATAATTAAGCACGACAAATTAAAAATGGTTTTGCTAGTGTTGCTATTTTTGGCCGGAGCAGTTATGACACAAGTGGCATACATAGGATTTATAGAGCTAACCTCTTATTTTATGATGATCGTGGGTTATGGATCTTTTATAGAATACATTAAAAAGCAAATGTTTGTTTTGGCTTCAGAGAATATATCTTATTGGGAATACCCATTGATCGTAGATGCAGCAACGGGAAGAACGGAAAGTTACTATGTTGCAGTACCGAGTATAGAAAACTAAAAAAAATGGAGAAAAGATGAGAAAGATAGTTATAGCGACAGTATTAATGTTATTCGCAAATATGCTCTATGGTAGAGACGGTGTAAGAGTGTCGGTGTATGAAGTTCCATACGGTGAGGTAGAGAACGTCGATCCTGACAATATGGGACGTATTTACAGTTCTGTATCGGGAGCCAAGCCAACTAAAGTTTACAAGAGAAAGAACGCAAGAGGGTACGAGCTTAGAAAAGATAACGTAGTTGTTATTATGCCCACAAGGGGAGCTAATCAGCGAGACTTCGAAGCACTATTAGATATTGTATCTCAATATGCCAAGAAGCTCAAAGGACCTAATAGCGTAGGAATATCAAGAACTATAACAAGTCTAAAGAGAATGTAGGCAAGGAGAGGATCATGTTGCACCATTCACCATCTAAAATAGAAGAAGCAGAATGGAGAAAAGGCTTATCAGCTAGACTTAAAGATAAAGAAGTCCTGGCAGCATTTTACGACGAAGCTTCGGATGAGATCGCAGAAGAAAGAAAAGCCAAATATGTTTCTTACCATGTGCGAAAGATGGTTGATGATGGATACAAAGGAGTTTATACCGGAGAGGAAATTATTTCCGCAGTAAAGGACAGAAAATCAAAAGTTTTTGACGATACGGTGGATATTATAGTTTCCAAAATGCTTACGAGTGTGTTTAGGAAGCTTGGCGAGGATAATGAGAATAAAGCATTGCAATTTGATGACTTTCTTTTTCTTGCTCTTTCCAGGAATGATGCAAAAGTGAGAGACGCAGCATTTAAGTATATGCTAAATAGTCCTGAAGCAGAACAGCCAACAAGGGTCGGGTTTATTGGTAAGAGTTTTTCAAGTAGCCTCAATGAGATATCCATAAGTGTAGAGGCAAGCGGGTTAGATATGATCTCTGAATTATTTTTTACCACCTTTAGAAATCCTTCAGAAGCGAGGGAGAGTGTGGCTATTCCTTCGCCTGAAAATATAATAAAAATAAGTATCTAGGAGGTAGCGAGTGGAAATCGGTAACGATCTGTACCCAGTCACACGGATACTTGCACCAAAGTTCTATATCAATGTAGATAAGCATAACGCATTAGGGAATATAATTCTTATGGTTGTCGATGCTTTCAAGACAAAAGAAGAGGGGAGACGATCTTTAGGGGAAGAAAACTCCATAGTGGCCGAAAGAGGGGAGTCAGACATAAGCCTGAATGTGTTCAATGATGGTATGTTTGTTAAGGTGATCACCCCTACCGAAATGATTAAAGGGAAGGTGCTTGTGGCAATGAAGCCTCTCTTGAGCAATATTTGGGAGCTAGAAAAGGAGAGGCAGACAGAGATCGTAAGCCAGGTTAAAAGAGGAATGCTTTCGGCTTTTGAATTCAATGGAGAGTTTCCTATGTCTAACATCGTAGAAATGGATATTATGCTCTCAAGATATGCAAAAGAGGAGAACAACAAATCGCTCTTTGTGCCAATCTCTTCAGATGTTTTGATAAAAAACACCACAATTAAAAGAAAATAATTAAAAATAATTGACAACGTAGTATATTTATGATATACTTAGTTATATTTTAATAAAAATTAAGGGGAAATAGGATGAAAAAAATTTATCAAATGAGCACAGTGGCGATACTTGCTTTGGGACTTACAGCGTGTGGTGGTGGAAGCTCTGATGGTGG
>JACXUD010000140.1 GCA_014764025.1 Campylobacterota bacterium
CTTCCCTCGATCGTAATACGATTTGAATCATAAATAAGGATTAAGTTATCAAGTTTGTTATGTCCCGCGATTGAACACGCCTCATAGCTGATCCCCTCTTCAAGGTCACCGTCCCCGCAGAGACAATAGACGTTGTGATCGATCACTTTTGCAGTTTCGGAGTTCGTCTGTGCGCCTACGAATTTTGAAGCCATCGCAAAACCGACCGCATTGGCGATCCCTTGGCCAAGCGGGCCCGTCGTGATCTCTACGCCCTCAGTATGGCCGTATTCAGGGTGCCCCGGAGTTTTCGAGTCAAGTTGGCGAAAGTTTTGAAGGTCGCTGATCTCTAAACCGTACCCCCAAAGGTAGTAAAGAGAGTAGATAAGCCCCGTACCGTGCCCGCCTGAGAAAACGACTCTGTCACGGTTGAGCCATTTTGGGTTTTTAGGGTTATGCTTCAGATGCTCGCTGAGTACGACCGCGATATCCGCCAAACCCATCGGCGCACCCGGGTGTCCCGAGTTAGCGGCTTGAACCATATCTGCCGCTAAAAATCTGATTGTATTAGCCATTTTTTGACGCATTTGATTGCTCATATTCTTCCTTGTTTACGATGTCTGTTGATATAGTTATTTAAAAGTGTCGAGAGTTGGGTGTGTAGATTTTCATCAAAACCGCTCATTTCGCCTAAAAGTTCGTCTGCCAATGAGTTCGCCTCCTGCATGGCGCGCTCTAGACCTAAAAGCGTCACAAAGGAGTTCTTCGCCTCGTCATTGTTTGTCAGTTTGCCGGCCTCTTCGGAGCTTTGCGTCACATCCAAGATGTCGTCTTGGATCTGAAACAAGATCCCGAGTTTGATCCCAAACTCATAGAGCCTCTCGCCTACACTCTCTTTGCCTACGATGATTGCACCCATCTTCATAGAAGCTGCGATAAGTTTTGCCGTTTTATTGGTATGCAAGATTTTCACATCTTCGATTGCGAGGGGCTTGTTCTCGAAAAAACAGTCGATCGCTTGACCCAGCACCATTCCGTTAAGACCACCGTTCGTTGCTAACTCGCGGATCAGATCGACTCGGATCTTGTCGCTAAAAGGTGCATTAGAGAGCACTTCAAAAGCGTAGGTGTTGAGTGCATCCCCCACCAAGATAGCAGTCACTTCGTCATATACGACATGAAGCGTCGGATTGCCTCGTCGAAGCGGCGAGTTATCCATTGCCGGAAGGTCGTCGTGAATAAGCGAATAGGTGTGCAGCAGCTCGATAGCATAGGCTGCGTAGCGTGCCGCATCAAGCATCAAAGGGTTATATGCACTTACCACTCCAAGCAGCAGTGCGGGGCGGAAGCGCTTCCCGCCTGCGCTCAGCATAAGCTGAAGCGCCGCCTCGTAGTGTGGGTGGATCGACTCTGATTTCGGGAGATTTTGTAAAAGAAACTGTTCAAACTTTTGCATGCGTGATTGTAGCTAATTTACTTTCACAAAAAACTGAAATCTGTTGCGTTCAAAGAGCAGGTAGGTATCTTTTTTCGCATCACTGAGCAACAGGCGCACATCACTTTGGGCAGCGACGCTGCTTTGGTTTATCTCTATAAGTCTATCGCCGATATTGAGCCCATGATAAGGCTCTTTCATAGCAATGATCCGAAGCTCATCGTCAAAAAGGAGTCCAAAGCGCTCTAAATAGGTGTCGCTGACGAAGCCGCCGCCATAAAGGCGAGAGAGTACGACCGCCACTCTTAGCTCTTTTGAGCCTCGTTTGATTTTAAGATAGTGCTTCGAACCTACCTTGCCAAAGAGGATATTTTGCGAAAGTTCAGATGCCAAAGCCACCTTTGAGCCATCAAACTCGACCACTTCATCACCCTTTTGAAGTGCAGAATCATCCACGAAAGGATCACTGCTCTCAATGACGACACTCTTGCCTTTTTGCACGAATCGAGCACCGATATCACCGTAAACTGCAGGCATTTTTAGATCCAAAAAACGTTTGAGGTACTCTTTTTGAACAATACCCCTCTTCGTCACTATCCCCTCAAGCGCACAGCAGCTATTGAGCAGAATCGAGGGTGCAAAAAGCGGTTCGCTAAAGCGGGCAAGCTCTGCCAAGCCCTGCTGCTCTTTTGTTATTCGCCCCTCAATAGCACTCTTCTCATTCACTGCGGCAAAACCGAGCGGTAAAAACATATTGACCTTGAACGGGAAAGGAAAGCTCTTTTTATCTTCGACCAAATAGAGGTTTAAAAAGGGATCGTGTTTGATGATTTTATAATTCGGCATGTGAGAAGAGTGGATTAAACGCCTGTTATCGGCGAGCGGAATGCTGAGTGTTTCCGTATTAATGGCATGTGAATCGGCTATTTTACGTTTACAAAATTCATACCCCTCTTTGCAGGCGTATGAGTTTTGTAAAAGTAAAAAAAGAGCGAATAGGAGGCGTAGCACCTACTTCGCTCCGAAGGGATTCATACCGCCGAGCATCCCTAAAGCACTCTGTGCCCGATTTTGTTCAAGCATCTTATAGGCGTCGTTCATTGCACCGATCAAAAGGATCTGCAGCGACTCTTTATCTTCAAGAAGCGAGTCGTCGATATTGATATCGATCACTTCACCTTTGCCGTTCATGACAACCTCGACCAAGCCGCCGCCGCTTTTGGCGCTGAATGTTTTAGACTCCATCTCTTTTTGCAGCTTTTGGGTGCTCTCTTGAAGTCCCTCGAGCATTTTCGTCATATCACTCAGATTCGAGAACACTCTACTGCCTCTTTAAATGGCGTCAACGATCTCGTCAATATTGTTCTCATCATTCACGAGCACAACTCTTGGTTTGTAGTCTGCAAGCTCTTTCTCATCATAGGTTGCGTATGCAACGATGATGATCTTGTCACCCTTGTGCACTTTTCTAGCTGCGGCACCGTTGAGGCAGATATCGCGTTTGCCGCGCTCGCCCAGAATAATGTAGGTAGAGAAACGTTCACCGTTGTTGATGTTTAAGATCTCGACTTTTTGTCCTACGCGCATCTTCGAAGCCTCTAAAAGCTCTTCGTCGATCGTGATCGAACCTACATAGTTCAAGTTTGCATCAGTGACCGTTGCACGATGAATCTTGCTGTATAGCATCTCTATCGTCATCTATCTTCCCATCTGTTTTTGCATCTGAGCAGGCGTAATAGCCTCATCCCAGAACTCTTTTGAGATCACGAACTCTTCTACGACGCTTCCGCCGATGATGTGCTCTTTAATGATTCTGTCGATCTTCTCTTTTGTAAGCCCCGTGTACATCGTGTGACCCGGCTCTACAAGCATAATAGGGCCTAGTGAACAGCGGTTCATACATGATGTGCGGATCGGCTGTACCGTCCCCATGATCCCCTCTTGCATCAATCTTTGTGCTAGATATTGAAATAGGTCTTGAGTTTGGGGTGTAACACAAGATGGTTTTGGCATACCTGGAGGAGCCGACTGCTCACACTTTAATATATAAAACGCCGGTTGTGGAATTCCCATCTGTCGCTTCCTTAAAAAATTTTTGCGAAATTATATCCAAAAACTATCTGTATAATCTTAGACCATTTCAAATAAGTTTTAAGATTTAAGATAGTTAATATAATCGGTTTTAAAACTTTAGGGTATAATTCACCCCATTTTACGATGCAGGAAACCCTATTTTGAAACCTTTTATACTCTTTTGTCTGCTTTTTGCCACCCTTTTCGCAGATGCAAAAATATACTTCGGAGCAGGAGGCGGCGGTTATTATGAGGCTTTTGAAGGGAGTACGGATGCTAAAGCAAGCGGCAAGATGATTCGCCTCAAAGCGGGCTATGGCGACATCGACGCTTATGCCATCGAGTTCAATCTCGAAATGATGGAGAACGACTCGAACATCTTCTCAAAATCCGACGGCACCAAATACGGTCTTAATGTCGAACTTCTTAAAGCCTTCAATCTCAAAACACTCTTCAACCCCTTCTTCAAAGTCGGTTTCGGAAGCGGTTACATGGATATAACGGGGACTCTTCAGAAGAATATTCACTACGGCTCATTCAATCTCGGCGGCGGGCTCTTCATACCGCTGAACGAATGGCTTGATCTTGAGATCTGCTACGACTACAAATATCTTACCTACGAAAAGGTCGATATCGTCACGCTGACTCCGAGTTACGAATCCAACTCCAATACAATCTACAGCGGCTTAAACGTGCGCTTTTAAGGAGAGACTATGAAGCTTCGAAACTTAATCACCTTTATGCCGCTTTTCATACTCGGATGCGGTGAGAATACGACGACACCGATTATCCCCGAGATCTCTAAAATCGTTATAGATCAAGCGGCAGGCGGCCCTATGGCACTCTATCCGACGGATTTGAACAATACGATTTCGCTTACCGCCAGCGCCCACTACGACGACGGTACCACACAAGAGGTTACGAACAATGTTTTATGGATGACCGATCTCAATGCGACAACAGGCTACAACTCGCTCGTAACACTCGCCTACGGCTCTCTTACGCCTATAAAAAACGGCGGTGATGCCGATATCGCACTCTCTTACAAGACGCTTCAAGTAGAGAGCAATGCCTCGATCCATGTTCACAAACTGCTCTCGATCAATTATGAAAACGTCACCGTTACCACCGGTGCGCTGCAAAATATCAAATTTTTCGGTACCTTCGACAATAATGAAACGAATAGAACACTTCCAAGGAATATAACGTTTTATGCAGATGCCAACGCAACCGTATCGCTTGCGGATGATAATGTCTCGATAGACATCAATATCACCTCCCTGCCTACCACCATTACGGCAACACTTTTTGACGGAAGTGTTTATGCCCAAGACTTCAACAAAACCTTTCAATAACACTGCCTTATATAGGGCACCTCTAAAAACTCTACGTGCGATTTTAGAAGGAGCAATTTTTACTCTATTTATAGGAGGGGCTCGCACCTCCTAGCCAAAGCTAAGAGG
>JACXUD010000141.1 GCA_014764025.1 Campylobacterota bacterium
ATAGAGGCGTTGTCGTCCGCCGAGTCTTCGTAGAGTCCGAAAAGAGTCGCTTCAAGCTCGGCGGCTGCATCCTTATTGCCATTGGGTGAGAGGAAAAACGCTTATCGTCTATCTCGCTTACGCCGTTATTCATATGCAGCAGCAGCTGCCAGTAGTGCTCTTTGGCCAGATCGCGCTCGCGTGAGAGTCTCAGTGCCTCTTGCAACGAAGCATGCGCAAAGATAAAAAAGAGCGATATGAGAAAAAGCAGTCGAATGAGAAAAATTCCTGATTGAAATAGGCGGGGTCTCCCGCCTTGAGATATTACAGAGCAGTCGTAGAGATGTTATCTAACACATCTGCCATCTGAACGTTTTTGCTTGTATAGATCTTATCGTAGTTTGCTTGGAGCGAAGCGCTGAAAGTCGCTCTGTCATCAACGTCTAAAAGCTCGGCAAGCCTATCTAGAGTCTCACCTGAACCCATCGCGATCTCTGTAGAGAGTTGGTCCATATTTGCGGCAACGAACTCCTCTGCACGCTCATTCATAACAAACTTCGTCTTTTTACATCCAAGCGTACCCGTAGTGATACCGAACGTCTGGTTTCCCGACGTACCGTTTGTCGTAGCTTGAAGTGCGAGCATAACCGCAGAAGAGTCATCCTTGATGATTACCGAATCGAGTCCACACCCCGTTTGTGAGTTTGGTGATGCGAATGCCGCTGAGCTAAGAGCAGCAACTGCCGCGATGCTTACGAGTAGTTTTTTATTGTGATCCTTTTTTTGAAGCTATGGGGCATTGTAGAGCGCAAAAGCTTAAAAATATGTTTCATGATATTTTTAAAATTTTTTTAGCCGTTCTTTGAGTACTATATTGAGACAACTCTATTTTATGGAACTCAATGGAACTTCTGATCCTCTTCTTTGTACTCGCCGTGGGCGTTTCGTTTCTCTGTTCGATTCTCGAATCTGTTTTACTCTCCGTGAATATCACCTATATCTCTTTATATGAAAAGGAGCACCCCAATATAGGGAAGCTGCTTCGGTGGCAAAAAGAGAATATCAATAAATCGATTGCCGCGATACTTATATTAAATACCATAGCCAATACGCTCGGTGCGGCGGCAGTCGGTGCACAGGCGTCACTGCTCTTTGGAAACGACGCGGTCGTCTATGTCTCGTTTGTTCTAACCTTTGCGATCCTTTTTCTATCCGAGATCATTCCAAAAACGATAGGGGCGATCTACTGGAAGTCGCTCGCACCTATAGCCGTACACTTCATTCGTATCTTTATCTGGCTGACCTACCCGATCATCCTTACGACGCTTTTTGTCACGAATAGAATTTCAAAAGGCGTGAAACACAAACATAGATTTACGCGCGAGGAACTTTTGGAGAGTATGCTGCTTAGCGAAGACGACGGGGTGATCGATGAGAAGGAGTCGGAAGTTATAGAGAATATCCTCAAGCTCGATACGATAAAGGTGCGTGACGTTTTAACGCCGCGTAGCGTCGTATTCGCACTTGATGAGAATATGAGCATCAACGAGGTGGTCAATACCCAAGAGGAGATATTTCGCTTTTCGCGAATTCCTATCTATAGCGGCTCTATAGAGAGCGTTACGGGATTGGTGCTGACGAAGAATATATTCAAACAAGCCCTGATTGACGATAGCGTAGCGCTTAAAGAGATCAAAAAAGAGATATTCCGCATTAACGAAAATGTGCCGGTATCCAAGGCGCTCGATCTCTTTATAGCCAAAAAGGATCATATGTTCTTGGTAATTGATAGCTACGACCAAACAGACGGTATCGTGACGCTGGAGGATTGCGTGGAGACCGTTTTAGGCGTAGAGATCGTCGATGAGAGCGATGCTACGGACGATATGCGGGAGTTTGCAAAATTAAGGATGAAACAAAAGCGAAGATTGCAAGAGGAGGCGATACTCTCTTAGCTCACTTAGATGCGAGCGATTTTTTGCCTAAAAAATTGATGAGGTAAACCGCCAAAAGGCTTAATATACCGCCTAGGATAATGTGTCTCTCGAGAGCTTCGTCTAAGAGCATCCAAGCAACGGCCACACCGAAAAATGGTACCAAAAACATGAACGAGCTGCTCTTTTGGCTGCCGAGTTTTGCCGAGGCTACAAAATAGATGGTCGTTGCCACGCTTTGCCCAAATACCGCCAGATAGATAAGTGCTATCCAAAATCTTGAATCTTTTTCAAAAACTTCACATGCCGAATAGGGAGTGCTCTGCAGATAGGCAAAGGCAACGATCGTCGAGAGCAGGGCGATACAAAAAGAGTAGAAGATCGGATCGATATGGCGGCTGGCAAATTGTGCCAAGATGGTCACGCCGGCCCAAGTGATCGCGCAGATCAAAAAGAAGATGTTTGCTCCGTTGATAAAGTGACCCCAACTGTCAAGCTGCAGCATAATAATGCCCCCCAATAGACCGATGAAGAGGCCGATAAACTGAACCCGAGAGACTCTGTTTTTAAAGAGAAAGGCCATCAAAGCAAAGGTGATGACGGGGCTGAGCGTGGTGATGATGACGCTGCCGCTTCCCGCAAAGCCGTACTTCATGCCGTAGTAGCTGGCAACCATGAACGTAGTGTTTAAAAAAGCACTTCCACCGATATAGCGAAGGGTATAGAGGTTGAGCGATATCTTTATTTTGAAATAGAGTAGCATCGGGATAAAAGCGAGCGTCATGATAAAAAAACGCCAAAAGACGATAAGAGGCATAGGCGTATCTTCGGTCAATATCTTTAGAGCACTCCAACCGCCGCCCCAAAGCAGCATCGTTAATATGAGCAGATAGGCGTAGAGTTTATCATCAGAGCTCTTCATATTCACATGCCGAAACTAAAAGAGAAAAAGCACCCAAAAGGTGCCGATGGATAAAAAGACAAAAGTGTTTAAAAGCGTTACGGCTCCGCCGATGCGGTAAACCTCAAGCGGGGTTATGTAACCGCTGCCTATATAGATGACATTTGCCGATGAGCCTTGGGGCGTGATGATGGCGTTGAAGTTGGTTGCAAACAAAAGCATCAGCGCAAGCAGCTCGCCGGGTACGCCCGCATGGATGCCAACCTCTAAAAAGAGTCCAAAGAGAGCCAGCATGTGCGCACTTTGCGAAACGAAGAAGTAGTGGATAAGTACATAGAGCAGCACCAATAGCAGATAGGTACTTTGCCATGAAAGGCCGCCGATGGCATGTGAAATGGCCCCGCCGAGATAGCTCATAAAGCCAAGCTCACCGAGCTGTATGCTCATGGAGTACAAAATTGCGAACCAGACGAAGGTCTCGAGCGCTAACCCCTCATGTTTCATATCTTCAATCGTAAAGATATCCGCCGCCATCAAAAGAGCCAAGCCAAGTGCCGCGACGGCGGTTTTGTTGATGCCGAGTGCTCCCGAGAGGGCCCATAACGAAACCATAGATAGAAAAATAAAACCCATGATCCACTCGTTTTTGCCGACTCTACCCATTTTATTGAGGGCTTCGCGTGCGATCGCGGGAGCATCGGGGGTGGCTTTGATCTGCGGAGGATAGATCTTATAGAGCAGAAGAGGGATCAAAATAAAGAGGATGCTAATAGGCATAATAGCCCCAAGGAACCATGAGCCGTAGCTGATTACAACGCCGAACTCCTTGGCGATGGCGACACCGACGGGGTTGGCGGCCATTGCACTGAGCCAAAGTGCCGATGAGAGCGTGAGGCCGGCCATCGAGCTCATCATCAAATAGGCGCCGAGTTTTTTCCGTGTTCCGTCAGCTACTTTTGAGTCGCTGTCATGTGCTAGAGAATTTACAAGCGGGAAGAGCACACCGCTTCTTGCCGTATTACTTGGAAAGGCGGGAGCGATGAGTAGATCGGCTGCGATCAAAGAGTAGGCTAGGCCGAGCGATGTCTTGCCGAAGCGCTCGATTATCAAAAAGGCTATCCGTTTACCAAGACCCGACTTTATGACCCCTCTGGCGATCAAGAACGCCATGACGATAAGCAGTATGAAATCCTCTCCAAAGCCTGCAAAAGCGGCTTTTGGAGTCAGAGCGTTCGTTAAAAGCGAAAAAGCCAGGGCAAAGAGCGAGGCGGTAATGATCGGTAAGATATTCAAAATGACGGCGATGACGCTGAAGATAAAGATAACAAAGAGATGCCACGCCTCAGGAGTGAGTTGTTCGCTATGGGGTATAAACCATGTAAAAACGGCCGATAAAAAGAGCAGAAGAAGTGGTAGATGTTTTTTCATATCTAAGATTTTGTTTGAATTTGTAAGGAATGGTAGCTAAGAGTTGCTTAAGGGCTAGCCCTTAAGCTGAGGTGCGAGCGGTGAACTTACCAAGCGCGGATACGGATATGGCAAGAGTTGCACTGTTTGAGGATCTGAGTGTAATCATCAAGCGCATCATCCATGTTCTTTGCATTGAGTGCGGCGATCATGTCGTCTGCATACATCGTGATCATCGACGCACGCTTGTGCGCAAACTTATCTGCATAGGCTTGATCGTCCGGAAGGTAGCTCTTTGCATCCGTTGTCATTAATGAGCGCAGGGCGCCTTTGAGTTTGTTGAGCCCCGCTTTCATGCCGTCAACATCGCTGTAAAAACCGGCACGCTCAACATCTTGCATAGCGCTGAGCATTGTTCTCATGTCAACTGCCAATAGTGACTGCTTTTGTGCATCACCGGCATAGAGTGAAGCAACAAGCGCTAAAGAGGCAAGTGCAATTTTTCCTAGTTTCATCTCTACTCCTTAGTATTGAATAATCTCTTTTGTATATTCGTTCAGTGTTACCATCGGAGCACTGATTGAAACAAGCTCTTTTGCTTTTGCGCGACCGCCGTAGAAGAGTTTAAACTCAGGTTTAAACGCTTTGAAGTAGTCGTGGAACTTATCCGGTCCTAGAACCGCGCTTGCCCAGAGCGTATC
>JACXUD010000142.1 GCA_014764025.1 Campylobacterota bacterium
TGTTTTAGAACAAGTCGGTATGCAAAACTTTGCAAATAAAAAGATAGGTGCACTCTCAGGAGGGCAACGTCAACGTATAATGATCGCACGTGCACTTTTTGCAAAACCGCAGATACTGCTACTCGATGAACCTACATCTAACATAGATGTAAGCGGACAAAAGCAGATTTACGATCTTCTTAAAAAATTAAATGAAAAGATCACTATTGTAATAGTAAGTCATGACATTTCGGTCGCACTTCAGTACGCAAATAAAGTAGCACATATAAACAAAAAACTTAACTATCACGATATAAGCACACTACAACAAAATCTCAATACTTCACCAAATCATTTTTGCGAAGTAGAACTCCTAGAGATGATGCAAGGGTGCAAATGTTAGAAGCTCTTTCTTATCAATTTGTTCAACACGCAATCATAGCTGGGATATTGGTCAGTTTCGTCTCAGGGATCATAGGCTCGCTTGTAGTAGTAAACAGAATGGTTTTTTTAGCTGGAGGGATCGCTCATGCCGCCTATGGGGGTATAGGATTGGCACTCTTTTTCGAACTTCCAATTTTTTTTGGAACATCGACCTTTGCGGTAGTCGCCGCTTTAATAATAGCTACGGTCTCCATCAGACAAAAAGAGAAAATTGATACCTTTATAGGTTTGATTTGGGCCGTCGGAATGGCGATAGGTATTATTTTTATTGATCTAACTCCTGGATACAACGTCGATCTTATGAGCTATCTTTTCGGTTCAATTCTCGCAGTCGAGCAGAGTGATCTCTATTATATGGGTGTTTTGCTGGCGGCTATTATTGTGATACTCGCATTTTGGTATTCTAAAATTTTAGCAGTCTCCTATGACGGCGAATATGCATCGCTCTGTGGGATAAATGTTCAATTTTTCTACTCTCTTATACTCGTTCTTGCCGCACTGAGTGTGGTAATTGCTATTAAAGTCGTAGGGCTTATTTTAGTGATAGCTCTCCTTACTATACCCGTCTATATAGCACAGGAGCTCTCTACCTCGCTGCTTAAAATGATGATACTCTCAGGGCTGTTGGCACTACTTTTCACGCTCAGTGGTTTATGGCTCTCTTACACTTATAATCTTACATCGGGCGCAAGTATCATCCTGATATCGGCGCTCTTTTTCCTTTTCTTTTTATTTTTTAAAGGTAATAGATGAAAAGACTCACACTTTTGCTCTTATGTTTACAACAGCTGCTATTTGGATGTGCGGCATGTCAACTTATGGCTCCATCAACAGAAGTCTATGTAGATCTCAAATTCGATAGGGAGACCCTAAACAGCATTAATGTGGAGTGGGTGTTTAGGGAAGAGGCGTATCTAAAAACTATTATGATGCAATATGATGAAGACGGCAGCGGTCAGCTTGAGCTAAAAGAGCTAGAGACACTCAAGAGAGTGATGATGGATTATCTTCTAAAGAGTGATATTGCGTTGGCGACAAAATTAAGATATGCGAAAGATGCCAACCAAGAAGGCGCCGATTTAGCATTACATTTTAAGACATCGTCTCTGAGATTCACGGGCGGTGTTTTAATCTTTTCATACGATCTAGAGCAAAAAATTATAGTTGCAGATGGCTCCATGATCACATTTATCTTCGAGGATCCTAACGGCTTTTTCTCTTTTGGCGTCAAAGATCTGAAGGTGGATTCCAAAGAGTTTTCATATGAATCGAATCTATACCTTTTTACCGCATCGATATTTTTTAAAAGCAATACTCCAACTTCAGCTGTAACGCTGATAGAGGCTCAAAGGCCAGAAAATGTCTCGGCAGTTCAATCCGAGTCATCTGAAAGCGTATTGTTGGTTTCCGAGTCGCAGCAAAGCAATCTATTAAAACAGAGCATAGAGAAGATCGGGAAGCTATTTAAATCTATAAAAGATGAAGCAAACCCGCTGACCTATATCACACTTTTGCTTTTCGCATACCTTTACGGCGTGATTCATGCTTTGGGTCCTGGGCATGGCAAAACGCTTGTTGCAAGCTATTTTGTCTCAAATGAGCGCTCTTATACGAAGGCGCTTTTTGTATCGCTGGCTATAGGAGTCGTTCATACATTCTCGGCGTTTATTCTGACGTTAATTATCTATTTCGGTATAAATATGTTTTTAGCAGAGTTTGTACAAGATAGTGTCTATTTGACGACAAAAATATCCGCACTTATTATTATCTCTATTGCGCTCTATCTGATCTATAAGAAATACGGAGTCTATAAACAAATGAAGCAGAAGCAGATGCATCCTATGGAAAATATGCGATTTAGCGTTACCCCTCACGTTACGACATGCTCGTGTGCATCTTGCAAAATCGAACATGACTCAACCGATTTTGCGCTTATTATTTCGGCAGGTATTATTCCATGCCCAGGGACTACGACTATCTTTATCTTTGCTATCTCTTTGGGTCTCTATTTTGCAGGTTTTTTAGCTGCTTTGGTCATGAGCTTGGGAATGAGTACGATCATATATGCCACGGCTTTGTTCAGTGTAACGGTGCGAAAGAAAAGCCAACCGCATAATAGCAAGCACTATTTGGAGTATGGAAGCCTGCTTGTCATTCTGCTTTTGGGGGTCGTGCTATTGGCGGCATAATATGTTAAAATTTTGAGATTTTTTCAGCCAAAAAGGAAGCGAGTGGATACGATTAAAAAAAATAGTCTTGTCTCTATATCTTTAAAATTAGAGGATGAGAGGGGCAATACTCTTGACGAGAGTGATGAGGTGATCTACCTTCATGGCGGGTACAAACAGATATTTCAAAAATTGGAGAGTGAGCTAGAGGGCAAAAAGGTAGGAGATTCTTTTGATATCTTCTTGCAGCCTGTCGATGCATTTGGCGAGTATGATGAATCGTTAGTCGTTAAAGAGTCCCTTTTAAACCTTCCTGATGATATAGAGGTGGGTGTAGAGCTGGACGACGAAGAGAGAGATGCCATATGGGTTGTCGAAACTATAGAAGAGGGTTATGCAATCTTAAATGCAAATCACGAACTTGCCGGAGTCTCGATAAGAGTATCAGGGGAAATTTTAGAGTTTGAACACCTTTTAGAAGAGGGTGTCGTAGAGATCTTAAATATGGAACATGAGCATTGATTAAAGAGCATACTTCTAATTTCTATAGAGGTAAGACTCTTTGAGTTTTAATGACGGGCTCCACGAAATGGTGCCAAGCGGGGATGGAAGCTATACGGCATACTCGGTAGCGTACGGTGAACACTACCACTCTACAAAAGACGGTGCGTTGCATGAGTCGCTTTGTAAACATGTCATTCCCGCTTTTATGCTCAAAAAGAGCCAAGATACGATCACTATTTTAGATATCTGCTTTGGGCTTGGATTTAATACGCTTGCTACGCTTTACTACCATAAACTCCATAAACTAGACTCCAAAATAGCGATATATTCACCTGAACTCGATGAGGCTCTTGTGAGTAGTCTGAAGGATTTCGTTTACCCCAAAGAGTTTGATTGGATGAGAGAGATTATTGAGTCGCTGAGTCAAAAAAGGGAGTATCAAAATGAGCATTGGCATGTGAAAGTAATAATGGGAGATGCGCGTGCAATCATCAAAGAGTTTTCACATGCCGAATTTGACGTGGTGTACCAAGATGCCTTTTCACCATCGGCAAATCCGTTGCTCTGGACAAGTGAATATTTCAGCGATATACGCCGAGTAATGAAAGATGACGGAGTGCTTACAACCTATTCTACGGCTCTAGCAACGCGACTGGCTCTCTATGAGAACGGTTTTAAGATATATCTGAACTGTGGAGAGGGGTATAGAAATGCGACGATCGCATCACCTCAAGAGATAGATGAGCTTGAGAGGGTCGATATGGCGCATAAGATCGCCTGCAATCCTGGTGCAAAAGCACTGCGGGATTAAGTTTTGAACTTCTCGAGCTGGGCTTTAAGGGTCTGGCTGATTGCGTAGAGCTCATTAGCACCGTTGGCGATATAAGCTGCATTATCTCTGTTTTTGCTCACTATTTTATCGATCGCCTCTATATTGTCCAGTACTCTTTGCGCCCGTTTTTGGACATCTTCGGTTGAACTCAGCGAGGAGCTTGCAAGTTCTGCCGTCGAGTGGATAATTGATTTAGTGTCCTCTAGTTTTTCGCGCATCACCTCTGAATCACTGCTAAGCTCTCGCGTCTTCTCTACATTTTTATTCATTTGATTGCTTGCATCCATGATAGATTGGGTGATCACACTGATGTTGGCATGAATCTCAGAGACACCTTTTTGCGTGCTTTCGGCCAACTTGCGCACCTCGTCGGCAACGACCGCGAAGCCGCGTCCGTGTTCACCGGCACGTGCCGCTTCAATGGCGGCATTAAGGGCAAGAAGATTCGTCTTGTCGGCAATATCTTCGATGATCCCAAGAACGTCGCTGATCTTTTGAGCATCGTTGGTGAGCTGATTGAGATGCATTGCTATCTCCTCTTCAACCTCTGCATTGCGCTGGATCTTCGCAACGATATCGAGTACATCGGCTTGAAGGTTTTGAAGGTTCTGCTGTGCTTCATAGGTCACCTCTTGGGTCTTGTTCGCATTGTCTATGGTTCGTGAGAGTTGTGATTTCATCTCATCACTCATATCTTTGGTGGCGTGTACAAGGCTAAACTCCTCTTGTGAGCTCTCGGAGATGCTTGAGGCACTCTTTTTCATGGCAAGCGTGAACTCATTATTCTTGGTCGATGAGCCTTTCGTCTCGTTAAGGACGCTTTTGACTTCACGGAGCAGTTTGGTAAAGGCATCCGAGACTTCGCCGAGCTCGTCTTTGTTCTCATAGGCCGACTTTTCCGACGAAAGGTCGAGCGAATGGAGTGTCGAGACGATGCTCTCTTTGATCGTATTGATCGATCTCTTCATAAAAGAGTAGAGGAT
>JACXUD010000143.1 GCA_014764025.1 Campylobacterota bacterium
TCTATAGGCTTTGAGATCAAGATCGCCCAGTGAGCAGTAGAGCCCGCCCAGCGCCGCCGTCTTGACGCCGTTCTTGCCAAAACGCATCACGGCTCGCTCGATACTGCTCATATCGCCCGCATTTGCATAGAGCGGTGAATTGGCAGTGTTGAGGATGCGTGCGGTGATGATCGGATCCGCTTTGACGACACTGGTGAGCTCTTTGACACCCATCTCGTCGTCATCGCAGATCTGCATGATCTGCAAAATGGTATTTGAGAGCGGCTCTAACGTCTGAATGAACGAATAGATCTTTGCATGATCCATAAGCAGCGAAGAGGTGCCGAAGAAGGTTTTGACGACCTGATGAAGCTCGCCCCTGAGAAGCTCTTTGTTGAGCGGGTTCTCAAGAGCGTGTACGACGCCGTTTTGTAGAAGCCTCTTTGTTATGATCGATGTCAGTTTGTCGAAGATGACCACAAGCGCCACTTCGGGATAGAGCCTTTGGAGCTCCTCAATAAAGGCAAAACTCTCTTTGCCGAGGTTGATGATAACGATCTTATACTCGCCCTTAAGCAGTGCGGCAAAGGCTTGCGATATAGAGTCAAGATGCTTCACCTCCTGCAGCAGATCGGCAAAAATGGCTTTGTGTGCCGCGGCTCTTTGAAGATCAAAATCGATGTAGAGCGCTTTTGTCTCTAAAAGCATCTCTTGAGGCAGCTGTTTTGGCTTTGAGAGTCTCACACGTTGTATCAGGTCACGGTGAGATGGACTGAGTGCCTCTGCATTGTCTAGCTCTTCATGCCATAGATAAAGGAGCTTGGATATCTCTTCAAACCATTTGATGATACAGCCGGCCAAAAGTGCTCTCTCTTCGCGCAAGATGGACAATACGCTCTCCGCTCTAAAGGCGAGTTCAAAAAAGGGCTCTAGTTTTAAATATGAAGCGTTTGCTTTTAGAGAGTGAAAAAATCGAAACATCTCATGAACCGTGGCAATCGAGGCGTTGCCCTCGTGGAGCTTTTTCAAGCTCGTATCAAAGAGTTGAAGTTCATTACCAAGCTGCTCTTTAAAGCTTTCGAATATCTCAGAGTCTAAGTTACGGTACATCAGCCATCCAAAATAGAGCCCTCTATAAAGATCAAGCTCACTAATTTTTAGCAGATGATAACAAAATAACTTTAAAAGAAATAGAGGTGCCCATAGATTTTTAGCGTAAAAAGAGTTTGATCGTGTAGAAACCGACACCGGCCATCGCTATTGTTCCAAAAGCATTCAGAAAGATATTACCGAGTGCCAGAAGAAGATGGCCTCCTTGAAGAAGCATAAAACTCTCTATAGCAAAGGTCGAGTAGGTGGTGAGCGCTCCCAAGATACCCGTTGAGAGAAAAGATTTCGTATGTATAGAGAAGATCGTCGTATGTAAAAACAGAGCGATCAAAACTCCCATCACGAAGCTTCCGATCAGATTGACGCCGAGCGTTCCGTAGGGAAGCTGATGCGGGAAGTGGTGCGAAATGACTCCGTTTAGATAGGCGCGCAGTATCGCCCCGATGAAGCCGCCGCTACCTATGGCGAGGATTGTTTGCCAGCTCATCGTCATAGACCTTCTGCATCTTTGTGCGTAGATTATTCAACCAGTTTTCGTCGCTTCGATCGGCGATAAAAGATTCAAGATAGATAAGCTTGACACGTCCTGGTTTGTAGTAGAACTTTTTGATATTATAGTATTTGGCCGTCTGCATCAATACGATCGGCTGAACGCGAAGTGCAAACTTATCGGCTATCGTCTTTGCACCGCTTTTAAAGGGGAGCATTTTGCCGCTCGATGAGCGCGTGCCCTCGGGGAAGATAACGATAGTTCTTCCTTTGTCCAGTCTATCTTTCGCATCGCGAAGCAGTTTGATAAGTGAACTTTTGCTCTCCCGCTCCACGGCGATATCTTCGGGAAGCTTGAGTGCAAGACCGAAAAAAGGAGTATCAAAGAGCTCTTTTTTTGCGACCCAAGCAAGATCTTTTTTGCTGACCGACTCCATGATCCCTATATCCAGATCACTTTGATGGTTCAAAATGAACATCTGAGCTTCGGGATCCTCTTCGCCTTCGATATCGACGCTGTAAAAGGTAAAGAGACGAATCATCCATGCCGCCATTTTCGGGCCGTATGGGCGAGGGATGATCTTGAAGAAGATGATCATCGTACTGAGTGAGATGAATATGATTATAGTTGCAAAGAGCCAACTAACGTGAGCAAAGATTCTCATTTTTTATCCATCCTATCTTTTCGTTTTTCAGTTTGACCTTCACAAACTCACTCACTTCACCCTCTTTTTGCATAATCAGCTCTGATGCCGTCGTCTCGAAGATCGTGCCGTTATATACCGGCAGAAGGTATATCTCTGAGCCCTCTTTGACGCACACCTCTTTTGAAGGTGCAAGCTGAAATGCGATATAGACCAGCGGCACAATGATCAAAATAATATAGATGAAGCGTCTTCTAAAGAGTAAAAGCGCAAGACCCACAAATGCCACTACTGCCGCAACGGCACTTTTAAGCTTCTCTTTGGACTGATCCGTGGGTTTGAGATCGCTTTGTGTCGTTACGGTGTCATCGTGCACGATTATAGGAATCGAGAGCTCTTGAAATCTGTTTTGTATGAGATTGAAATAGCTAAATGTGAAGTGTTCGATATCTTTGCCGATGATCGCATAGTAGGTTATTTTTGATTCATCATACGAAGGATAGACCGACTCTATTCCCTGCTTAAGAGGACCTTTGAGCCAAAGTTTTTCAATGTCCGAGCGTTTAGCTTTGGCGCTGAATACGACTATGTTATAGCGGTCGTCGTACGAGGTCGTCTTAAAATCGAGGAGCTCAAAGCTCTCTGCAATGATCTTGGCGAAGTTTTTTGGAGGATTAAGAGCGATCACTTCAAGCATCTCTCCTTGAAGTCGCGTCGGTTTGTAGGTAAAGCCGTTTTGGGTCGTGATCGAAGCGGTTATATCGGGGAGCTTCGCTTTTGATTTTTCAACGATAAAGTAGAATGTATCGTAGTAGAACTTATCCTTGAACTCACGTATAGGGGCTTCATTGATAAGTTTGAGTCCATCGTAGTCGTCAAAGGCGTAATCGAGAGTTTCAAACTCTGGAACCGTAGAGAGGAGTTTGAGCGTAATGCTGAATATCTCACCTTTAATGACACGTTTTGGAGTCTCATTAAAGCTAAGATAGAGAACTTTTTGGTTGATGAATGTCTTTGAGCCGTTGAGTTCATCCGATGAAGAGCTATTGCTCTCATCAAAGGTAGAAGCCCCTAAAAAGAGGGGCAAAAAAAGGAGAAGAAAAAAGAGTCTTGAGAGAGTCACTATTTTAAAAAACCTTGGAGCATTTTTATACCGTCGTTCGAACCTAAAATAAGCTCCATCGCGCGCTCTGGGTGAGGCATCAGACCAAATACGTTTTTGCTTTTGTTGCATACGCCGGCAATCGCATCGACGCTTCCGTTTGGATTGAGCTCATTGCCGTTTGCATCACAATAGGTTAAAAGGACCTGGTTATTAGCATAAAGTTCTGCAAGACCCGCTTCATCAATATAGTAGTTGCCGTCGTGGTGGGCGATCGGGATATTGATCACGTCGCCTTTTTCTAGAAGCATCAAGAAGTCATTGTCATTGTTTTGTACTTTGAGATGGTGGTGTTTTGAAAGGAAGTGAAGTGATTCATTTCTCTTAAGAGCACCCGGTAAAAGACCAGACTCTGTCAAAACTTGAAAACCGTTACAGATACCGAGAACTTTGCCGCCGTTTTGTGCATAGGCCTTCACTGCCTTCATGACGGGACTGAACTTTGCAATAGCACCGCTTCTAAGATAATCGCCGTAGCTAAAGCCGCCGGCAACGACCAAAAGGTCTGTATCTGCAGGAATGGTTTCTGATTTATGCCATACAATTTCTGTCGTCGCACCTAGTGACTCAAATGCGTGCTTCGTATCGTACTCGCAGTTCGTCCCCGGAAATTGCAGTATGCTTACTTTCATTTTGCAATCTCGATCGTATAGTCTTCAATGACCGTATTAGCAAGAAGCTCTTCGCACATCTTGGTCACATCTTCGCGTGCTTTTGCTTCATCTGTTTCATTCAGCTTCATGACGATCTGTTTGCCTACGCGCACATCCGCAACGTTGTTGAAGTGGAGAGAGTCAAGTGCGTGGTGCACCGCTTTGCCTTGAGAGTCAAGAACGCCGTTCTTTAAAAATACGTTTACGATTACTTTCATTATTTACTTCCCTAATATTCTTTTTAAAACTTCTTCATAAGCCATCTTAAGACCGCCGAGTCCTTGGCGGAAACGGTCTTTGTCCATCTTCTCGCCGCTTGCCATATCCCAGAAACGGCAGTTGTCCGGGCTGATCTCATCTACGAGGATGATATTACCCTCTTTGTCTTTGCCGAACTCTAGCTTGAAGTCAACAAGGTTAAGACCCTTCTCTGCAAAGTACGGGCGAAGGATGTCGTTCACCTGACGTGCCATACGGCGGAGCTTGTCAAGTTCGTCTTGGTAATCGACAAGACCGAGGATAAGTGCGTGTTGGTCATTAAGTTTCGGATCGCCCAGAGCGTCGTTTTTATAATCGAACTCTACAAGCGTGAACGGAAGCACTTTGCCGTCTTCGATCCCAAGGTTGCGAGTAAGTGAACCCGTCGCGATATTACGAACGATAACTTCGATCATGATCACATCTGCTTTTTTATGAAGCATGTGATTGTCGTCAAGCATTCTTACGAAGTGCGTCGGAATCCCTTTTGACTCTAGAAGTTTGAAAAGCTCGGTAGATATCTTATTGTTAAGCGCACCTTTTCCGGCTTCGCTTGACTTTTTCTCTCCGTTGAATGCAGTAAGATCATCTTTGAATTC
>JACXUD010000144.1 GCA_014764025.1 Campylobacterota bacterium
CATACGGCACAGACGCTCGAGCAGCTGCTCTTTTAGCTGATGCAGCTGCATCATCTGCGACTCTAACGCCTCTTGCGTTAGATCCTTTCTATGGGCTATGAGTCTTGAGACTCTTTCGTGTATCTCTTGATGAAGCTCTCTTATTTCATCGACGGAGGAGCTTTTATGAAGCGCTGCGCTTGATGAGTCGAGCCACTTCCCAAGTTCACACGCGGTAGAGTCAAGGACGGGTAGATCCCCCTCTTGTGTTCTGATATGATCCTCTACCCTCTTCATCCACAGTCGGTGCTCGGCAATTGCATAGAGGACACTGCGTTCGCTGTTTTGAAGGGTCTTAAAGCGAGAGTAGTCTCGAAGCGGTCGATACTCTTTGAGCCATACTTCAAACGCCTCTGCTCCCATCGGTTTTGCGATCGCATACCCCTGAGCCAGCTCACACCCCATACGAAGCAGCATCCTGATATGCGCCTCGCTCTCGACCCCTTCGGCTATCGCCTCTCTTTTAAATGTACCGGCAAGCCCCAGTACGCCGTCTAAGATAGCGAGGTCTTCGGGATCGTCAAGCATATCGATTATAAAGCTCTTGTCTATCTTGAGTGTCTGCACCTGCAGACGTCGAAGATAGGTGAGCGATGAGTAGCCCGTGCCGAAATCATCGAGTGCGAAGCGCACGCCGAGTCTTTGGCAGGCGCCGATGTGCTCCGAGACCTGAACGATATCGTCAAGTGCGCTTGTTTCAAGTATTTCAAGCTCTAGCTCTTTGGGATCGACGCTTGGGTGCTTTTGCAGTATCTCTTGGAGTTTAGAGGCGAAGTTATCCTGCTGCAGATGCAGACCGTCGATATTGACGCTTAGCGGCATGTGAATACCGGCATCTTGCCACTTTTGCATCTGTGCAAGAGCACTCTCTAAAACCCATTCGCCAAGATCGATGCAGAGCGGATGGTTCTCTATGGCAGGCAGGAAGCTTACGGGCAAGAGAAGCCCCTGCTTCGGGTGCTGCCATCTAAGAAGTGCTTCGGCTCCTATCGTCTTGCCCGTGCGCAGATTCACCTTTGGCTGGTAGTAAAGCACAAACTCCCCGTTTTGAAGCGCTTCGCCGATGCTTTGGAGGCTCTGATGCTTGCCTTTTAGAGTGCGTTCGTGTTCGGCGTCAAAGTAGCAGTAGCGGTTCTTGCCCGACTGTTTGGCAAGATACATCGCCTGATCGCTTTGGCGAATAAGCGTATCGGCGTCGAGCGCCTCGTCTTTGGCGTAGTTCGTCACCCCGATGCTTGCAGAGACCTGCAGTGCATGACCGTTTATGATAACGGGCGAGGAGACCGCTTGCAGCATTCGGTTGAGTATCGTATCGCTCTCTTTGGTATCTCTCATGCCGATCAAGAGGGCAACGAACTCATCGCCGCCGAGTCTGGCAAGGGTTTCCTCTTCGCGCAGAAGCGATTTGAGACGGTGCGAGATGGTGACCAAGAGCTCATCGCCCGCGGCGTGGCCGTGAATGTCGTTGATCGCTTTAAAGCCGTCAAGATCGAGGTACGCAACCGAGAGCTTTGTCCCGTGGCGCTTGGAGACGGCGATGGCTTGGCGAAGCCTGTCCGCAAGCAGCAGACGGTTTGGAAGACTTGTGAGGGCGTCGTAGTTGGCGATATATCTGAGCTGCTCCTCATGTTTTTTACGCTCGGTTATATCGAGTGCCACGGCAAAGACCACATCTTTGCCGAACCATTTTCCTTTTGTCTGATGCACCTCTTTTGGAAACGGGGTCCCATCAGAGCGCAAAGCCCAAAACTCGAAGGACTGCGGCTCGCCTTTCAATACCTTTTGATGTGCGGGCACAAGGGCATCAAGATCGTTCATGCCGGGTGCGGCCACATCAAGGGGCGTTTTGCCGACAAACCACTCCTGAGGGTAGCCGTACATCTTTGAGGCTCCTCTGTTGACGGCTATAAATGTTCCCTCTTCATCTTGGACATAGACCGCCTCTTGCAGCGAATCAAAGAGCGAACGAAAGCTCTGTTCGCTTTGCTGGATGCTCTTCTCAAATGAGCGGATCGCGGTGATGTCGTGTGCTATGCCTAAGATACCGATCAGCTTTCCGTTTGTGTCGTACATCGGCGTCTTGGTCGTTTCGACAAGCTCTATGTGACCGTCGGAAGCAAAGGGGATCTCCTCTTCGTTGACGGTGGGGATGTTCGCCTCTATAGCCTTTTTATCGTGGGCCCTAAACCAGTCGGCCAGCTCTTTATCCACAAAGTCGTAGTCGCTTTTGCCGATGATTTGCTCCTCTTTTGCTCCGAAGAACTCTTCGAAACGGGGATTGCAGGCAAGATATATCCCATCCGGGTCTTTGAGCCAGATAAGGTCGGGAATGGTATCGATGAGAGTGCGTAAAAACCCCTTTTGGTGTGCTAGTTCGCGCTCACGATCTTTAAGCTCGGATATATCCTGTGCGATGACAAGAATGCGCTCTTTGTCTTCATGGGTTTTAAAGGGTTTTTTGATTGATTTAAAGTGGTGGATCTTGCCGCTCTTGGCATCCATAGAGTCCTCGTAAACGATCTCGGTCTCGCCTTTTTGCATGATCTCAAGAACATTGTCGCGCATAAAATCGCTGAGCTCTTTTGGGACGCCGAAGTCGGCATCATCCTTGCCGATCATCTCTTCGGGCGTGGTGTCGTAGAGTGATGCGACGGCTTTGTTGGCAAGAAGAAACTTGGCGTTTTCATCTTTTACAACCAAAACGTCGGGAAATTCGTCGATGACCGTTTTTAAAAAAGATTCGCTCTCCTGCAGCTCTCTTTGGAGCTTTTTTTGTCGAGATATGTCGCGGATAGAGGTATAGACAAAGGGTTGGCGGTGAAGCTCTATTCTTGAGATGGTCACGGCGGCGTCATAGAGCGTACCGTCTTTGCGGCGGTGGATCGTCTCGATGGTGAAGGGGCCTTGGCTCAGTTTTTGGCTCAGAGCCTCGATCTGTTCGGGTGAAAGAGCGGCATCTATATCGGTGACGTTGAGTCGGTACATCTCTTCGTCGTCATACCCTAGCATCTCTTTGGCTTTGCGGTTGAAATCGACGATGCCGCGCTCCATATCATGCAAGATAATGCCATCGGCAGCGTGCTGCATGATGTGTTTGTAGCACTGATGCTCTTGATTGAGCTCATGGGCATAGAGCAGGGTGCTTATATAGTTGGCAAGCATACGCATACTTGCCGCGATGAGCTGTGAGGAGTAGAGCTTGCGGCGGCTGACCAGAACGATCAGCCCTATCGCCTCTGCATCGGCATCGTTGATGGGCTCGCCGATGTAGCCTTGTGCATCAAGATCCACAAGATCGTGATCTTTTGGAAAGAGCTTTTGAACCTCTTTGGCATAGCATTTGTGCTCGTGCGCGACGACATTTTCGCAAGGGGTCGATTCAAGCGCATAGACATACCCCGGCTCTACGTTTTTGCCGTCTAAATAGCCGCTGATGACGCGCACGCTCTTTTTATCGGGCTCGAGCATCGCGATGTGGACATACTCAACATTAAAGTATGAAGCCGCAAAGCGGGTGATCTCGTCTAGCGGTTTTTCGCCCCGAGGTGTTGAGATGAAATCCGAAACATCTAAAATAGAGGAGTCGGGATGCTCAGGGTTTGGATGCAAAGTAGCCATGAAAGCCTCCCTTTATCTGTTCATAAAAACATTATCTCTCTTTATTGATTAAAAATCTCTTGGCATGTGAATATAACGCTATAACTCTCTAATTTTGGGGTGTCCAAATAAGCGTTGAACTCTGATACCCAAGTGCCGGAAGCAGATCGAGAAGCCTTTGTTTTGCGGCGGCGTCAAGCTCTTTGCTTCGCGAGAGAATCCAAAGATATTCGCGGCTTGGCTCGCCTATGAGTGCGTAGGTGTAGTCATCATCCAGTGCCAAAATCCAATAGTCGCCGTAAAAGGGCCAAAAGAAGCTCACTCTTAGTTTTGTATTGGTTGCATCGACTGCTTGTGCCACGCCGTGCGCCTCTTTGCGCGTGCCGTCTTCAAGCACGCAGCGGTTTATGACCCCTATCTTGCCGTCTTGGCGCTCTTTGTAGGTTGCCGTGACGTTTGTGCACCCCTTTTCAAAGAAGTGCTCATAACGAGCGATCTCGTACCATCTCCCTTGATAGCGGGCAAGATCGACGCTTGGCACGGTAGCTAGAGGGGCTTTGGGTTTTGCACAGCCCGTAAAGAGGGTGAGGGTGAACAAGAGTAGTAATAGGGTTTTCATAATGCCTCCTAGAGCAGTTTTGCTATGTCGGACTCTATATCTTTTGGAGCCGTAGAGGGTGCATAGCGTTTGATGACCTTGCCCTCTCTATCTACTAAAAACTTCGTAAAGTTCCACTTGATCGCTTCAGAGCCAAGCAGACCGCTCGCCTCGCTTTTAAGGTGCTTGTAGAGCGGATGGGCACTATCGCCGTTGACGTCGATTTTGGAGAAGAGATCAAACTCCACCCCGTAATTGACGGTGCAGAAGTTTTTTATCTCCTCCTCTGTTCCGGGCTCTTGGGATAGGAACTGATTGCACGGAAAACCAAGGATGCTTAGCCCTTTGTGCGCGTAGAGTTTATGCAGCCTCTCCAGCCCCTCGTACTGCCCCGTGTAGCCGCACTTGCTGGCAACATTGACGATGAGCATCACTCTGTTTTTATATTTTTCAAGGGTTATCGTTTTGCCCTCAATGGTCTTGACCTCGATATCGTAGATATTCATAGCCTCACCTCCTAATAGCAGTGTGGTTAAAAGTGTAAAGGGCACCTCTAAAAACTCTACGTGCGATTTTAGAAGGAGCAATTTTTACTCTATTTATAGGAGGGGTTCGCACCTCCTAGCCAAAGCTAAGAGGAAGAGGCCT
>JACXUD010000145.1 GCA_014764025.1 Campylobacterota bacterium
CGGCATGTGAATTCACATGCCAAGCACACACTCTTTGAGTGCTTTATGATCTAGGATGAGAAGTTTGCCCCTCTCTTTTGTGATGAGGTTGGCTTCGCGCATCTTGGTGATATTGCGCGAGAGCGTCTCGGGCGTGATGTTGAGCACGGCGGCTATCTTGGTCTGTTTGAGGGTAGAGAGAACAGCCTCGTTTTCGAGCAAGAACTTCGCAATCTTGGCGTAGCTGTCGGCGGTGATGTTGTAGTTTATAAAACTCTCTAGCGCTTTTATCTTTTTGGTAAGCGATTTGATAAAGAGCATCGATATTTCGCTTTTGCTCAAAAACCTCTCTTTGAACCTCTCGTAATCTATCATATAGACCTCGCCGTCACTCACGAATGCGCAGTTGGCGGGAAAGACCCCCTCTTCAAAATTGACGATCTCGGCTATGAGATTGGGTGCGCCTAGATTGTGGATAAGCACCTCGTTATCGCGAAAGTCGTGTTTATAGAGTTTGACCACTCCACATGCCAAAAGATACAGATATTTTGGCTTCTCGCCTGCGTAAAAGAGTATCTCTCCGGCTTTGAAGCTCTTTTTAAAGGTGATGTTTTGTAGCTCTTTGAGCTCTTGGGCGTGGAGGGTGTTGAAGAAGTAAAACTCGTCTAAATTCATAATAAGCCTTGAAGATTGACGCGCGTCAATTTGATTGGCACTATTTTATGCAAAACTTGCATCAAATGTAAAGGATAACTATGACCATTAAAGATTTTATGACACACCACCACCGCGGATGCGACCATCTGCTCACACTTGTGGAGGATGCGATAGAGAAAAAGGATTTTGTGAGCGGGGCGCAAAAGTACAGAGATTTTGCCGATGAGACCCTCAAGCACTTTGCGATGGAAGAAGATTACCTTTTTCCGCTCTTTGAAGCGGTGAGCCCGATGGGCGGCTGCGGCCCGACACAGGTGATGCGCATGGAACACGAGCAGGTGCGGATGCTTTTTGAGAAGATGCAAGAGGCGTTAGAGCAAAAAGATAGCGACCGATTTTTTGGGCTGAGCGAGTCGCTGATGCTTCTGCTGCAGCAGCACAACGCCAAAGAGGAGCAGATGCTCTATACGATGATGCAGAACTTCTTGGGCGATAAAAACGACGAGATCGTAGCAAGGCTGATGAGCTATGGCGCTTAAAGAGATAGTGCTTGACGTGAGCGAACTTGAACCGCCGCATCCCTTAGTGCAGGGCGTTGCGGCGCTTAAAGCCCTTCAAGAGGGTGAGGTGCTTCTTTTCAAACACCGCATGTATCCATGCAAACTTCAGGCTCAGATAGACGCGCTTGGGCTAGAGAGCGAGATACTCAAAGATGAAGAGAACGAATTTTTGATGAGGATAAAGAAGCCATCATGAACATGCAAGGACTCTCGCTCGATCAAGCACCGCCTTATAGGGTGCCGCTTCTTTTTTACATAACGGCAGGCATCTATCTGCTCTTTTTTACTTTGGCACTTTTTGTTTTGGCATGTGAAATAGAGAACCGACACCACTACGAAGCGATAGCAATCACTCATATTCTCACTCTTGGTTTCTTTTCACATGCCATGTTCGGCACGCTCTTTCAGATGGTGCCCGTCATTATCGGCGAGGCATATCGTGATGTAGAGAAGAGGGCAATGTGGATATATGCGGGGCTTAACTTCGGCACATTCGCATTTATTGCCGGTTTTTTAAGCTCTTTGACACCGCTGCTTCATATCGCCATGACGCTTCTGCTGTTTACGATTCTCTTTTTTGCTCTCTATTCGTTTATGACCATCAAACGCACGGCGGATAAAAACGCCACGGTGATGAGCTTTTTAAGCGCTCAGATATTTTTGGCACTCGGCGCGCTGCTGGGAGCCGCGGCTCTACTTTTGCATGCCGGAGTTGCTCTCTTTGCGAATATTGCTCAGACGCATATCGTTCTCATCTTTTACGGCTGGGTTTTTATGCTTATTAGCGGTGTGGCTTATAAAGTGATACCGATGTTCTATGTGGCGCTTGAATATCCAGTTTGGATGAAGCAAAACCTCTACCGGGTTGTTTCACTGCTGTTAGCGCTCTATTTTGCGGCAGTCGTTATTGATGCAGAAGCGATTCAAAAAGCATCAAAAATAGCCCTCGCTTTGCTATGTGCACTCTTTGCACTTACGACTATTAAGCGCCTTCATGAACGCAAACGTGCCAGAAGCGATACGACCGTGCATCTGTGGTATTTTGCAATGTCGAATTTGGCATTTGGCTCAGTCGTGTGGGCGGCAGGGGTGATTTTTGATTTGAATATAGATTTTGCTCTTGGCGTGGTATGGGGCATCGGCTTTATCTATGCGCTTATTAACGGGATGCTCTATAAGATCGTGCCGTTTTTGACATGGTTTCACCTGAGCTCTGCATTTGTTTTTGATGCCGAGATGAGCCGGGTGATAAAAGCCTCTTTGATGCGTTTGCAGTTTCGTATATTTGCGCTTAGTTATCTGCTCTTTTTAGCAGCACTTCTTTACAAAACAACACTCTATGGGGCTTTGGTCTTGTTTGGAGTCAGCGCGGCGATGCTGCTGTATAACATCGTAAAGGGGTATAATTACCATGAAATGATGATACGAAAAGCACCCAACTATGGACAAAAATAAACTGCAGAGCGAAGCCGCGACATTGAAGCTCTTTTTCGAGAGCTACTGCGAGGGAAACTCACATGCTAAAAGGTTGGTGCGTGACTTCACATGCCGCCATCGTGATTTTGAGTGCACGATGCAGGTCGAGCTTTGCGATGAGTGCGTGGCTATGGTTGGCTACGCTATTGAGCGGCTAGAGAAGTGCCCTTATGAAGAGAAGCCCAAGTGCCGCAAATGCAAAGAGCCCTGTTATGAAAAAAGCATGTGGAAAAAGACCGCGAAAGTGATGCGCTACAGCGGCATGAGGCTTGGGCTGCTCAAAGCCAAAAGAGCGGCTTTGAAGATTTTTGGCATGTGAAAATTAGGATTTTAGTTTTGCTAGCTCTTGAAGCTGAACGAGATCGAGTCGGTCTTTAGGACGGTTTGATGCTGCTTTATTGCGAATAAGGTCATGAATCTCAAGAGTATATGTCTCTATCTCATCAAATGTTGCTGCTTCTTTGTTCTGCCATGCCTCTTCAAAAGTTAAGCCGTCAATATCCGTGAGAATGTCTATTCTATTTGGTTCAATGCCGATTTGAAGAACGCTATTTGGTAAAAGTAGATCATGAGGTTCTATTGTGAATGGAACACCAAAATCATCGAGAGCTTTTAATATTTTATGTGCGTTCTCTTCACTTTTCTCTATCCAAATATCAATATCGTAAGTACTGCGCGAGTAGCCGACTTTGGACATTGCATAAGCACCTGCAATAAGGTAGCGAACTTCATGTTGGTTGAAGAGTTCGATAATATCTTTAGAGGTGCCCTGAAATAAAAAGTCAAATTGATTTTAAAATCGAGGCAAAATTTAAAATGAAGCCTCTATATCGCCATCTCAGATCGATCTATTTTGAAGATGAGACTGTCCGCGAGCTTATTCTTAGAGGCTTTGTGATTATTTATAAAATTGATGCAGACGTTATAAAGCTCTTTGCGTTTATATACAAAGAGCAGTTTAGCCTTTGATCTCTATGATTCCCGTTTCATTTTCATGGATGATTTGATGAATTGTATCATGGTGTTTGGTCAGAGCGTTTTGTACCGCTTCAATCTTGCTGTTGCCAAGGCGAAGCCAAATGATATGAGGCGGAAAACCGTAAAGTGTAGCCATTTCGTTAAAGTCCGAATCTTTGGTGACGATAGTAAAACCATTCTCTTTAGCGTAGCTCCACACCTCTTTGTCACTTGCACTATCCATATTTAAAGCAGCTATATGAAGTGAATTTGGGTAAAGATCTTCTAGTTTAGCAATAAGTCTATAAGAGAGATTTTGATCAAGAAGCAGTTTTACGCACATATTGAGAGTTTATGCTCTTTATCTGCAGCGTATGCGAGTGTAGCAAGTATATCTTCATGTGTGAGTTCAGGAAAATCAGTCAAAATTTCATCAAAATTCATTCCATCGGCTAGCATCTCCAAAATATCGTAAACAGTTATTCGCATACCTCTTATCGTCGGTTTGCCTGATCGGATATTTGAATCAAGAGTGATGTACTGGGCATAATCTTTCATGAGAATCTCCATCGTTTTTGGAAAATTATAGCATAGATGTGGTGTGTTCCTGTAATGGCTGCTTTTAGAGTCTTTTTGTTAATCTTCATTGAAGATTTTTAAAGTTTTTAGAGGTGCCCTTATGCAATTTAAAGATGTTTCGTTAAAAATGCATTGAGCTGGCCGGCAAACGTATGGGCGTCTTTTTGGTTAAAAGGGGGCGGGCCTTTGGTGATCTCGCCGCTCTCTCGCACCTTCTCCATCAGGTTTCGCATTGCAAGGTAGTGTTTGATGTTATCGACGCTAAAAAGCCCTCCACGATGATCGATCGCATGAGCCTCTTTGGTTATGACTCTGTCGGTTAGTGGGATATCGGCGGTGATGACAAGATCGCCTTTTTGAACCATCTCTACGATTTTATTGTCCGCTTCATCGGCACCGGCTTCGACGATGATGTAGGTGATAAATTCAGAATCACCGATTGAGATACGTTTATTTGAGACGACAAACGTTCGTATCTTCAGCCGCTCGATAGCACGAAAAAGAATCGGCTTTAAAAGATTTACAAAGGCATCGCCGTCCACATAAAGCTTCATAGTGGGACTATTTGGTAAGAGGCATCTGCATCTTATACCCATCTTCGGTCGGGTAGTAATCTTTTAACGTCTTAACCACCCTAAACCCGAACTTCTCATA
>JACXUD010000021.1 GCA_014764025.1 Campylobacterota bacterium
AGGGCTCGAAGCCGTTGCAGGAGTTTTTTGTTTACTTTTTGGCGATCCAAAAAGTATGAAAGAAAGCCGCTCTTAGATCCTTCGCTTTGCTCAGGATGACGGAAAAAGAAATGCAGGATGACGAGAGGGAAAGCTCACAATGCCAAAAAGAAACCCTCGCACTCTCCGTCATTCTGAGTGTAACGAAGAATCCAACCCTACGTCATTCTGAGTGCAACGAAGAATCCCATCAAATTCACATGCCAAGATCGCTGCCGACTCTTTTAAAAAGCTCCCTTGCCTCTCTTATAAACTCGAAAGTATATTGTTTAGAGATCTCATAATAAGATGCCAACTCTTTTTCGGCCTCTTTTACATATCTCCTTGCCTCTTTTGGATCATGCGTAATTACATGATACATAGTCAGTAAAAAAAGAATAATTACAACAACTCGTCTCATGGTACCTCTTAAAGCGCATAGTAGCACATCTCTATAAAAACAAGACTAAAATTACCCCTTTTACAAAAGCAAATCTAAATACAAAAAGCGTTAAAATCAGACCTAAAAAAATCGAAGGACTCTTTTGCTGAATCTGCCGAATTTACTAGCTTCGCTACGAATTTTACTCGCCCCGCTGATGTTTTGGATCATCCTCAATCCAGGTTACTTTACGCAGAATGGGTATCACATCACATGGAACTACTATTTTGCCGCTCTTCTCTTTGTGCTTGCCTCGGTGACCGACTTTTTCGACGGCTACATCGCACGCGAGTGGAACCAATCGACCATGCTTGGCGCCATCCTCGACCCGCTTGCCGACAAGATGCTCACATTAGCGGCCTTTTTAGGGCTGATGATGGTGGGTGCTGCCTCTGCATGGGCTATCTACATCATCATCGTTCGCGAGCTCTTCATAACAGGACTTCGCACCGTTGCGGTAAGTGAAGGAATCAGTGTCAAAGCCTCCTGGTCGGGCAAAGTCAAGACGGTATCACAGATGATCGCCATCGGATTTTTGCTGATGCATTGGCCTTTTGGTTCAGAGCTTCTATGGATCGCTACGGCGCTCACCGTCTATTCGGGGCTCGAGTATCTTTGGGGCTTTAAAAACGCTCTTTTAAAGGATGAAACAAAATGAGCTTTTTAGTCTCGTTAGCAGTTCTCTCGGCACTCATCTTCTTTCATGAGCTCGGCCACTATCTTGCCGCAAGATTGATGGGAGTCTATGTGGAAGTCTTTAGCATCGGCTTTGGAAAAAAGGTCGCCTCGTTCGTGAAGTGGGGGACGGAGTGGCGAATCGCCATGATACCGCTGGGCGGCTATGTGCGCATGAAGGGTCAAGACGACAGCGACCCATCGAAGAAGAGCTACGATGCCGACAGCTACAACACTAAAACTCCCCTGCAACGCATCTTCATCCTTCTTGCCGGTCCGCTTGCGAACTTTATCTTGGCATTCTTTCTCTACTTTATCATCGCGCTCGGCGGGCCGAACATCCTCTCGCCCGTTATCGGCGAGGTTGTCAAAGAGTCCCCGGCCGAAGCGGCAGGGCTTCAAAGCGGCGACAGGATTCGCGCTATCAACGGAATCGAGATTCAAGAGTGGAACACAATGGCCGACATCATCGCTTCAAGCGAAGGGAGCCTCTCGCTAGAGATCGAAAGAGAGGGCTTTATAGAGTATAAGATCCTTACACCGCGCATCACACAGACAAAGAATATGTTTGACGAAGTAGTCGAGCGCAAGATGATAGGGATCTCGCAATCGGGTCAGACCCATAAGCTCGAACTTGGTGTGGTCGAGACACTCGGCTATGCGACCGAGCAGACCCTTTTTGCCTCTACGCTTATCTTTACGGGGCTTCAAAAGCTCATTACGGGTGACGTTCCCGCCAAAGAGCTCGGCGGTGTTATCAGCATCGTCAAACTCACATCCGATGCGACCGATGCGGGCTGGATGGCGGTCTTGTTCTTTGCCGCGCTCATCTCGGTAAACTTGGGCGTACTCAACCTTCTGCCTATTCCGGCACTTGACGGCGGACATATCGTCTTTAATCTCTATGAGCTTGTCGTGCGCCGCGCGCCCAGCGAAGCGGTGCTTATCAATCTCACGATCGCAGGATGGGTGATCCTTTTTGGCCTGATGGGGCTGGGCTTATACAACGATATCAACAGATTAATGGGGTAAGAAATGACACAAACGGATTATAAAATTTATATAGACAACATCATTCGACGCGTCGAAGCGGCCAGACTTAAAGTGAGCGACCATCACATCGTCAAAATCGTTGCCATCAGCAAATATTCGCAAAGCGATGAGATCAAAAGACTCTACGAGATCGGCCAACGCGCTTTTGGAGAGAACAAAGTTCAAGACCTTCGCGCTAAGGCAGAGGAGCTTGATGAGCTGCCTATCGAGTGGCATTTTGTGGGTAACTTGCAAAAGAATAAGATCAACAACTTGCTTGATCTGCGCCCTGCACTTTTTCACTCGCTTGACTCTCTAGAGCTTGCCTATGAGCTGCAAAAAAAGCTTGAAGCGCGCAACCAAACCCTCAATACCCTAATGCAGATCAACTCCGCCTATGAGGAGTCTAAACACGGCTTCATGCCCGAAGAGGCGAGTGAGATGTACGCAAAAATTCAAAAAGAGTGCCCGAATATCATCCTAAAGGGTGTTATGAGCATCGGTGCGCACAGCGAAGATAGAGCACTCATCAAAAAGAGCTTCGAGACGACTCACGCTATCTACACACAACTTTCACATGCCACGATCTGTTCGATGGGGATGAGCGGCGACTTTGAACTTGCCATCGAGTGCGGCTCGAACATGGTTCGTCTTGGCTCCATCATGTTTAACCGATAAGCCTTTGAATCGAGAAGATCACTGCGACGTTATCGTCATCGGTGCAGGTGCCGCAGGCATCGTCGCTGCCATCACTGCCGCAAGAGAGAACAAAAGTGTTTTACTTCTTGAAAAGCTCTCAAATATCGGCGCAAAGCTCAAAGCCACGGGCGGCGGGCGCTGCAACCTCACCAACACCCTTTCGCAAAACGACTTTATGGCAAAATTCGGCAAGAACGGCCGCTTTATGCAAGATGCGCTCAGCGCCTTTAGTGCGACCGATCTGCGGGCTTTTTTAGACTCTATCGGCGTTGCCACCCACGCACCTGACGGCTTTCGTATCTTTCCCACTTCACACAGCTCGGCGACGATTTTAAGCGCGTTTGAAAACGAGATAGTTCGTCTAAATATCGATCTGCGTACCAAAAGCAGCGTGCATTCACTTTTAGTCGAAAATGGCAATATCAAAGGAGTGGCATGTGAAGATAAGCACTATTTTGCACCCAAGGTGATCCTCGCTACGGGCGGGTTGGGTTATCCTGCACTCGGTGCACAGGGCGATGGCTACAAGATGGCATGTGAAATAGGGCACAGCGTAAGCGAGTTAGCACCCGCCATGATGCCGCTTCACACCAAAGAGAGCTGGGTCGCCGCCTGCACCGCCGACACTATCGCAAAAGCCACACTCAAAGTTCACATGCCAAAATATAAGAACCTTACCGCCCAAGGCGATCTGATCTTTACCAAAAAAGGGATCCGCGGCCCCGTCGTGCTTGATTTTGCACGCGAGATCACTCCTATATTAGCCAAGTGCGATGAAGTGCCCATATTGGCCAATCTTACCAAAGGGCTCAGCGAAGACGAGATCATCAGACACTTTAAAAATGAGATTGCCAAAGATCCGCGAAAGAGCGTGCTGGAGCATCTTCAAACGCTGATCCCTCAGAGTGTGGCATGTGAATTTGTTAAATTGCTTGGTATAGATTCACATGCCACATTTGCCAAAGTAGAGGGCAAAAGCAGAGATGCACTCTATAAACTGCTGGCTTGGACACCGCTAACAATTAGCGGGCATGAGGGCTTTGCAATGGCGATGATCACGCGCGGAGGCATAAGACTCAAAGAGATAGACCCCAAAACGATGCAGAGCCGTTTGATAGAGGGGTTATATTTTTGCGGTGAAGTGGTGGATATTGACGGTCCGTGCGGGGGCTACAATCTGCAGTGGAGCTTCTCTAGCGGTTATCTTGCGGCTATTTCTGCCGCAAGACAAGAGATAACTATTTGATTACTTTTCGAGCGTTTACAGGCTGAATAGGTCTGTTGTTGTGGTGGTGCATTACGTGCAAGAACTCTTCTACCTGTGCTTTAGAGATGTGTGAGTAGTTTTTCAATACCATCCATTTTACCCCTTCGCTGCACGGCGGAGTCGTAAGCGAGCCGTTAAAGAGATAGTAATCTTTAGCTGTCGGAAGAAGTTTGTTGAGCGTCTCTGCGCTGAGTGCCAACGGTGCTTTTCCATCGGCTTTGTGCGGCATCTTTTCCCATACAGACTTCAGAACTTCATTCTCTTTACCCTCTTCAAACATCAACCCCACAACCGCCAAAGAGCCATCCTCTGCAGCGTGCACGAAGTGCGCCTCTAAAGGAAAGCTTTTACCTTCGATATTGTTTTCGCTCGGTGTGTGAAAGTGAAACTGTTTAAGAGCATACGTTTTGCCATCGACCGTGATTGAGCTTCCGTTTGCAATATTGACTTGGATCGTGTGACCATTATTGATAACATCCACCGAACCGGTCGTGTAACCAAACTTAATAGCATCAAGATCTTTTGTAGATACGCTCACCTCTTTTGTGATATTGATCGGTGATTGGCTTTTACCCATTTTACACATACTATACGCCTCGGCTAAATCACCCCAGTGTTCCGGCCCTTCATGACCCGTATAACCCCAATGTGCACCGTGACCTGCATAGAGTGACGTAGAGAGTGCTAAAGCACATAGACTTGAGACGAGTAGATTACTTTTTTTCATTCAAAGCTCCAATTTAAAAATTAAAAGGGTTTTATATTACAGCTTTTTTAAAAAAAATCAAGAGCTAAACTGTATAAAGTTTAATCAATAAAGTATCGAATCGAGGCGAATCCATACACACCGCTCTCTTCAAGGGCTTGAACGTGCGATTCATCGATGATACCGCCGAGTGCAAAGAGAGGGATACGGCTCTGATTGACCACTCTGATCAATTCGTCAATCCCTTTTGGAGCACCCTTGTTTGGAGTCTCGAAGATAGGGCTGAACGTAGCGAAGTGAGCGCCTATTTTGGCTAGATACTCGATATCCTCAAGCGAATGCGCACTCGCACACACCACTAAACCCGCATCTTTGGCATGTGAAACCAGATCGAACTGCTGTGAGGTCAGATGCACCCCATAAGCACCGAGTTCACATGCCAAGTCAATATCTTGATGCAAAAAGCCGTCAATCCCAAAATTGAGGCACTTTTGCACAAACACTTCGGCTAGCTCTCTATAGTTTTGCGACTCTTTATCGCGATAGAGCGCGAAATCTGGCATGTGAGTCACAAAAGCGCGTTCAAGCCTTTGTGAAAACTCTTGGCTCGATGTGCCGTAATAATCGGGCGAAGTGATAAGATAGCTTCTCATCTGCGGGCAAAAAGCGATGCAGAGAAATCGACGCGCGAAGGTGCATCAAGACCTAGTTCATAGCGCTGTGCAAGCGAGTCGATATGTTTCTCTAGCCGATTGATAAGATAGAGCTCGCTTGGAGAATAGAGCGTTTTGGCATGTGAAATAAAGCCTTGCAAAAACTCCAATGCCTGCCCTTCATCATCAAACACGATCGAATCGATAAGCTCTTTAACGCGTGTGTACTCCTCATCGCCGCAGTTGGTTAGAAAATCATACGAGAGATCCATCGTTTTAAGATTCGGCAGCGCTTTTGTGAAGTTGAAGTGATTATAGAGCATACACCCTATGAAATACTCGATGTCGGAGGCTTCAAACTCGGTATATCGGTTCTCCTCTTTGGCAAAGTGTCGGTGCCAGAGACTCAGTGCTTTTTGAATGTTTTCGTGCATAAAGATTTCCGCTGTTGAATTGAAAAGCGATTATAAAAAAAAAGGGGTAAAAAAAGAGTTAAAACTCCTCCGCAGTGCGAAGGAGTAAAGGTTAGAAGAGAACCGTAACGTTTACACGAGTAGTCGTCTGCGGATTACCCCATGTCGTAGCGGCATTGTCGGTTAGGTTCGTATTGGCTGCGGCACTGATTCTACAGTCGCCCGTACCTGCACTCGGTGAACCGTCTATCATCGTATCAAGCGCGATAGCGACATCTGTCGGTACATTCGTCATATAGAATACGTTGCGTGCACTGCCGTTTACTTGTTGAGCATTCAAGTTTCCTACAACCGTAGAAGAGACATATTTACCGTCAATGTTATATGAACCGCCATCAGGAGCCGTACCGTTACCCCCGCCCGTATTGGTTACGGGAACATCAAGACCGACCGCTCTAAGTGCAGCTTGGATCTGATTTGTAGTAGAGAGGTTTCTATTTTCGCGAATACCGTTTGTCGCAGCTGCCGTACCGCCGTTTGCCGTACCGTCACCGAGCACTTGACCCGTTCTGTCCTCATACTGATTCACGGCAACCTGCCACCCTTTAACAAACGTCGTCATAAACTTCTTCTGTTTAGAGCTGTTTATCATATCCTTGCCCTTCATAACGCCGCCGATAATAAGACCGATAATGATCAAAACGATCGATAACTCCACAAGTGTAAAACCTTTTCTCATACACTTTCTCCTTTTGTAAAAAGATGTGACAAGTTTAACATTTTCTTTGTCTAATGACAAGATGTAAAATTTTTTTACAACTCTCTTTTTTTGTAAAAAATAAGCTTCACCACTGGGTGACCCTTATCGTTATAGCACTCAATTTTGCCGCTTAGAGCCTTCATGATCGAGGCGCTTTGATACATCCCTATCCCCATGCCGCTCTCTTTGGTGGTGTAAAAGGCCTCACACACCTCCTGAGGGTTCTCGAACGGCTCTCCGTCATCTTTAATAAGAAGCTCTATCGTTGAATCATCTTCTTCTATCTCCACAAAAGAGGTTATCTTGGCAGAATCGTAACTCTTTTGGGCTATATTCGCAAAGATATTTAAAAAGAGGCTCTCCAAAAGGTTCTTGGGTGCTTCTAAAATCGCTTCACCTTGAATATGCCCCTCAAGTTTGTAGTAGTCTAAAAATGAGCGCACCATGGTATGAAGTGCACACCTCTCACTGCTCTCTTGTGCATTCGGCGACTTTAAGAGCCGCAGCATCGAATCGACTCTTCTATCAAGCGTGGTGGTCGTCTTTTGCAGATGCTTCACATAGGCTATAGACTCGTCGTCGCTCTCTAAATTCGCTAGATTGTACTGCATCGACTGTATGAACTGCAAGACGTTTTTAAGATCGTGCGTCATATAGGTCTGCAGTATCGATACCCTTCGAAAACTCTCGTTGGCGCTCTCGATCTTGAGCTGTATCCTGTAGAGAATACTCATCGAGATGAACTCCAAGACAAGCTGATTGAGTATCCGATCCTCTCCTTTATTACTCTTGATAAGAATCGTTATATGCCCCTTTACGTTGCGTTCGTGGATCTCTTTGGTCTGTGATGAAAGGCTTTTATCAATAGATTCCTCTTGATGGATACGGCTATGAGAGTAGGCAAGATCGTAATTGATGGCATAGATACCTATCTCTTTAAGTTTTAAAGCGATCTGCGAGATATACTCTTTGATATCGAGCGTATCGTCAACCTCCATACGCACAAGCGAATCCAGAAGCCTCAGACGCTTTTTTAGATGATGGCTAAAGTAGATCACGACCCCTAGAACGGTCAGGCCTATAAGGATTGTGAAGAGCGAGATAAGATCAGACATCACTACGAGTTATATTGAATTTTTTTAAGAAATAGTAGCAGTTCTCACGGCTGATCCCCAGCATCTTCGCACTCTTGTTGATGTTAAACGCCGTCTCTTTGAGCACACCGAGCAAGAGCTGGCGCTGTGCCTCTTCAGAGCTCTTTTTAAGCCCCTCTTCCACATCGACGTTAAACGTAACGCGTATCGATTCGCTATTGCGGCTCTCATGTTCAATGAAGAATGCAGCTCTTTTGAGTGCATCCAAAAGCTTAGGAAACTCTATAGGCTTATAGAGATAGTCAAAGACTCCCAGATTGATAAGCTCTTTGGCATACTCGCTGCTCTCTTGGCCGGTCAGAACGATCACTTTGGCATGTGAATTCATAAGCATATACTCTATAAGTTTTTTGCCTATTTTATGGGTGTTCTCATAAGGAGGTAATCCAAGATCGACAAGGGCGATATCGACGCCTTTTCGCTCTAAAACCCCAAGTGCGCTCTCATAGCTATGAGCCTCAAAGAGCGTGTAGTGCTTGGCAAGCGCAAAGGCTATCTCGCCTCTGAGCGCATCGTCGTCGTCAACTATCAAGAGACTCTTCATCATCAGCTCATATCCGAGATAAGGTCATAGATCGGCCCCATAAGCCCGACCATTACCAGCGCCATAAATCCGCCCACGATTATCAAGACGACGGGCTCGATGATCTTGCCGATGTTCTCGGCATAGTAATCAACCTTTTCGTAGTAGTACTCGGATATTAAGGCCAGCTGATCTTCAAGCGTACCTGCGGCTTCGCCGACCGCCATCATCCTAACGGTAAAGGGGCTGAAGATCTTTGTGTTGCCAAAAGCGCTAGAGAGCTGAGAACCCGAGGCGATGGCATCGGTAGCCTCTTGAAGCGCCTTTTTATAGAGTTCGTTGTTGATATTCTTTTGGAGTGTATTTAATGAGTCGTAGATAGGGATCCCCGACGAAAAGGCCAAGCGCAGGTATTCCGAGATAAAAGCGATATTAAACCCCTTGACTATCTGGTGAACGATAGGGATCTTCAGAATGAAAGCATCCGTGGCAAAACGCATTTTCATATACTTTTTATGAAAAAGCTTAAACAGTATGACCAAAGCGACCAATCCGGCGGCAAGGTAAAGAAAGTACTCCGCGAGAAAATCGGATGTGTGCATCAAAAAAAGTGTAATAGCAGGGAGTTCGATACCCATCTCCACAAAGAGTTCGCTCATCTGCGGCAAGACATAGACCATCCAGATAAGCATCGCTCCCGTGACCGCAAAGAGTGCGAACGAAGGGTAGATGAGTGCCGACTTCGCCTTTTTTTTGAGCGCATTCGTACGACGTAAAAAGCTTGCTCCGCGCTTGAGCGTGATCTCAAGACGACCCGTATCCTCCCCTATCTTTATAAGGTTGAGCATCATCGTTCCAAGAGTGTATTTATAGGGTTCAAAAGCCGCCGAGAGGGACTTCCCGCGGCTCACTTCGGTCGCGATGTGAATCAACATCTCTTTGAGTCTAGGGTTGTCGCTCTCTTGAGCGAGATCCATCAACCCCTGATAGAGCGGCAACCCCGACTTGACGACGAGCTGAAGGTTCTCTATCACCTCTATGATCTCCTCGATCGAGATCTTTTTGCCTTTTGCGGGAATGAGTGCACCGATAAAGGAGGGTATCTCTTTAATAGAGAGTGCCATAGCGTGCTCTTGGTCGAGCTTATGCAGCAGCATCTCATAGTTTTGCGCCTGCATAATGGCGGTGGACTGTTTTGCCTCCTTAGAGAGCTTGGTAACTAAAAAATAGGTCAATTGACGATCCTATGTATCTCATCGATCGTGGTTTTCCCCTCGAATGCCTTGATATAGCCGTCCTCTTTCATCAGATGCATACCCTTCTCCTGAGCGACCCGCAAAATCTCCTGCGAATCGGCCTCTTGCGTTATCATCGATTCGATCTCTTTATCTATCTCAAGTATCTCCACGATCACTTCACGCCCGATATAGCCGCTTTGGCGGCAATGCTCGCACCCGACCGCCTCATAGAGCTGATGGTTCGTGTAGTTATCGACCAAGAATTTGGGCACACCCTGCTCTAAAAGCTCTTCGCTCGTTAGATTGATAGGGCGTTTGCAGTAGTTGCAGAGTTTACGGATCAGCCTTTGGGCGACGACAACCAAGAGACCCGAGCTGATAAGATAGGGAGGAATTTTGAGATCGCTCAGCCTCGCAATGGTTCCTACGGCATCGTTCGTGTGGAGCGTCGAGAGAACAAGGTGTCCCGTAATAGACGCACGAATCGCCAATTCTGCCGTCTGTGTATCACGTATCTCCCCCACCAGTATAATGTCCGGGTCTTGACGCATAAAGGCTCGAATAGCCGCATCAAAGGTGTAACCCGCTTTTTCGTTGAGCTGGGTCTGCTTGATGAAAGAGAACTTATACTCGACCGGGTCTTCGATGGTCAAGACGTTCTTTTTAAGAGAATTGACCTTTCTAAGTGCCGAGTAGAGCGTCGTCGTCTTACCGCTTCCCGTAGGGCCTACAACCAAGATGATCCCATAGGATTTAGAGAAGTAGCGCTCGATCTTTGCACTGTTCTTCTCGCTTAATCCTAAATGGGTAAGACTAAAGAGTGAACCGTTCTTGCTGAGCAGCCTCATAACGATGTTCTCTCCGTTGCTTGTCGGAAGCGTAGAGACACGCAGGTCTGAGGATTCATTTAAAAACTCATAGCCAAAGGAGCCGTCTTGCGGTTTTCGCTGTTCCGAGATATCGAGGTTGCTAAGAATCTTGATACGCGCGACGATCTGCGTATGGATCTTCAAAGGCAGCGAGTAGTAGTGCTGCAAGACACCGTCTATCCTGTAAAAGATGTGCGTAGCAAGCGTTTCTGGGGTGATGTGGATATCGGTCGCATGATCTTTGATGGCGCTGTTAAGCAGCAGTTCGACAAGTTTTGGAATGTCGATATCGAGATTGTCGCGAAGGCGCGAGACCGCCTCTTGAATCTCCGCTTCGATCGGATTGTCGAGCTGGTAGTAGAATATCTCTGCATAACGTGCGATCGATGCCCTGTCCCCGACCACGAACTTAATATGTTTTTTAGAGAGTTTGCGCAGATAATCGAGCGTTACAAGATCGTTCACGTCATCCGTTGCGACGATGAGCGTCTCCTCGTTGATGCTAATAGGCAAGATATTGCGCGCTCTGGCCACATCTTGTGGGATAAGACGCAGTGCATCGAGAGATGGAAAGACCTGATCGAGGTGGATATAATCAAGACCGTTTTGCTTTGCGACCGCCTCGGCGACCTCGATGGATGTGATAAAATCGAGCTCTTGAAGGATCTCGCCGAAATATTTTGGGTTTGATTTCTGAACACTGAGAGCGATATTGATCTGCTCTTGCGTTATGTAGCCCAGCTCTTTAAGCAGCTCTCCGATCGATTTGTTTGCCTGCATATCCCCTCCTTTTAGTTATGACACGTTCCGTTGCCCAAGCAGTTGCCGCTGGCGCACTGTTCATTGCTTGTACATGCCGCACCACCCGGTAAAAGAGTACCGCCCGTTCCTCCGGTACCGCCACTGCCGCCTGAAGTGTCTAAATCTACAATTAAAATCATGTTCTTTTGCACATGTGCATTGATTCTATCTTTAAGATGAACACCCAATTGATAAGTTCCTGCACTTGGATTGCTTAGATTTAATTCAGGTGAAGTACATAGTTGATATGGAGCACTTGAGCAGTTAGCAACGACATTAAAATCTGTACCATTACATTTCATTTTCCATGATGTATTACCTTCAAAACACCACTCATAATCTGGCTTCGAATCACCATCACTATCGGCAAAAGTAGCTCCCCCATCAGCATAAAACATATTTATATAAGTTTGACCACTCAACCCCCTCGGCAAAACGTAGTCATTGAGTATCTTCAGGGTGCTCAAAGAGCAATCGACGCTCTGTTTCAGCTCGGCAAGCGTCGCCCATGTGACGGTGTCGTCATAAAGCTCGACCCTATCGACAAGAGCCGTGTTATCATCCACCATAGTATTGGGAGCATAGACGTGTACCTCTTGCGGTGTCGTCGTGGTATCGAGCGCCGTTTGGAGATTGTTATTGGCCGAAGGATGAGCGAGCACAAAAGCGACGTTTGGTATGGTGCGGGCCGGATTGACCCTATGATCGACGACGGAGAGATTCGTCGTGCTGAAAAAGCAGATATCGTTATTGATCGTCGAGAGATTCGTATCCACTGCATAGAGAAGCGGTGTCTGCAAAGAGCCCAGCTGAGTGATATTGGCATCGAACTCCGCATTATCAGGCAGATTCGGCCACTCTTTGACATACCCCAAAAGGGCATCTCTATTAACGCCTAAAATCTCTTTTGACTCCGTGAGTTTCGAGCTTTGGCGCATACTCTTCATAGCCTGAAACGACCCTGCGACCAAAAGACCGATAATAGCGACCGCAATGGCCAACTCGATAAGCGTAAAACCTCTTCTCATCTTCATCCTCCAAGTTCATATAGTCGTTTTTGCGTCGTCTTATAGAGCGCATGAGAGGGAGAAATCCTCTTCAGAAGCTCTCTGTAGTGTTCGATCGATTCACTGTTTTGTAAGATATCGAGGCCTCTGGCATAGGCGTAGAGGTTATATGGATCGCTTGGATTCTTCTCTTTGGCCAATCTATAAAACTCTGCCGCTTTTTCATACGCCTCTGCTTTTTCAAAATATGAGCCCATTAGCAAAAAGAGTCTGCCGCTCTTATCAAGCATCAGATACTCTGCGATATCGTTGTAGAGATTTGCATCCATAACCTCGGCGGCACCGTAAGCATAGGCATAGATGGCATGAGCCGCGTAACGCTCACTTTCGATGATCTTCTTCGCCTCGAACCAGGCACCCTTTTTGCCGTAGAGGTAACAGAGATTGGTTTTGAGCTTGCTGCTCTTCTCGCCTGAAGCATAGAGCATCTCGTAGTAGATAAGCGCTTCGCTCTCACGCCCCTCTTCATAGGCTTTTTGTGCTTTGGCGATCATTTGGGCATTCAGAAATTTCGATCTCTTAGGCTCTGCAGGATTTTCACGGCTCTCTTGCCTGCTTTGAGGCGGCTGTCGAGTATCTTCTTCACTCCGAGGGGCTTCATCGCTCTTTAAGGCGATGCGGTTCGTCTCTCGGTGCCACTGCGTCGTCTCGACAAGATACGCCCCCTTGATACCCTCGCTTTTAAGCTCTTCTAAAAGTGGCCGAAGCGTTGCAATGGACTCTTTAGCCTCATAGCGCGCCGCGATGTATTCGCCGACTCTAAAGAGCTCCGTCTTCTCTTTTACGGCACTCGGAAGCTTCTCTAAATAGCGCTTTGCAGGCCCAAGCTGTTTTGAGCAGTAAAGCTGCACCGTATAGAGCTTGTGGGCTCGCTTCTGCGCCTCGTCATCGGAGTGTGCCAGCTCCGAGGCGTTGAGCGAAAAAGCCAAAAGAGCGAAGGTAAGTACGTTTTTCATCTACTGATTCACCTTGAGTCGTAAAAGAATCACAAGCTCACGCTTCTCATCTTTATCGACCGTTTTGCTAAAGAGAGCTCCCAAAAGGGGGATATCACCCAGATATGGCACTTTGGAGACCTGCTTTGATTTTGTGTTATTGATAAGACCGCCGATCAGGACGAGATCGTTATTGCGTGCATAGATGACCGTCCCCGCCTCTTTGACGTTGAGTATCGGAGCCGAAGCGACCGATCTTCCCGTCTCGTCCGTATAGTCCACCACCTCTTCGATGCTCGATGTGATCGGGATGACGTTGAGCATGATCGTACCGTCTTCCATCACCAAAGGGGTCACCCCCATCGTCACGCCGTGCAGGACATCCCTGCGGCTGTATGTGACCTCGGTGGTGCTTGCAGAGCCTCCTGTTCCTTGGGTGATCTGCACCTCTTTCTCCCAAAACGGGATCAATTTGCCCGAGGAGATAACGGCCGACTGACCGCTGAGGACATTGATGCTCGGATTTGAGAGGGTCTCGACATCCCCGTTCTCGTTGAGTGCATTGATGACCGAAGAGAAGATGGTGTTGCTATAGGTCATGGTTCCCGCAACCGCTCCGCTAAGCCCAAGCGTCTGCTGCATCGAGAGGGAGTCCCCTTTTTGCAATACGCTATTGGCTACCGCATCCCAGCTTACACCCAAAGAGTGCGAGTCGTCCAAAATCACCTCAAGGATCTTGGCCTCGATGATGATCTGCTGAGCGGAGTCCTTTTTAATACGCTCTATCATCTGTGCAACGGCATCGACGTTTCGTTTTCTATCATAGACGCTTAGATTCCCAGTAAAGGCATTAAGCGTATATTTTCCTCTTGGCGAGAGCAGTGAAGCGATGTTTCTCTCTAGCTGCTCATAAAAGTTGTTCATAGCGGTCGGGTTTTCGTATTTGATCTTGAACTCGCCCTTGAGCCCTTTGGAGCTGCTGCCGCTGCTGCTGCTTGCAGAACCTCCGCTTGCCGAACTAAAGACGTCCCCGCCGAGCTCGGATACATAGCTAGGGGCGGCATGCACGTACGGAATAGAGAAGTTTCTCTGTTGATACTGTTTCACATGCAAAATATTGCTCTCAAGCAGATAGTAGCACCCCGAGATGTTCATGACCACCTCCAACGCCTCTTTAAGCGGCGCCTCCTCCAAAGAGAGCGTAATGGAGACGTTATCCTCTACATCGTTGTCAACTATGAGATTCAATCCTGAGAGTTTTGAGATCGAATAGAGCACCTGCGGCAACTTTGCCCCGTTGGCACTTAGGGTGATCTTGGCATCGTCAAAGACACTCAGCTGCTCATAGGGGCTTGGCAGGATCATCGGCGGAATTGAGCCCGCTCTTTTTGTTTTAAATGCTTTGATCTCCTCCGAAGCGCTTTTAAAATCCTCGAACGGAGTGATCTTTTTCGTTTCATTGTTATCGCGAGGCGGTTCGACACTCTGCGTACTGCATCCCCACATCAATAATAGAAGAGCCATTATTTGAATAAATAGAGCCATTGTAAACCTTTTTTGTTTTTTAATAGTAGCGAATCCGAACCTATCTTCAAAATAGTCGCATCGTGTATCCTATCACCCTCTTTAACGATCTTACCGTTCACAAGAGCGATCTTCTCTTTTGGAAAAAGCAACTCGACTCTGTAGGTGTACTCTGCGACCGTTTGATTCCCCTCATGAGTCTGCATCGCTTCAAGACTCTCGCTTGGAGCGACTCTCACATGAGAGTAGAGAAGCTCGCCGGCGATCCAATCGGCACTCTCAGCGCGGCGACGCTCTTGTTCTATGATCGTATCGTAGAGCGAATATTGCGACTCTATCTGCAGATAGAGCGCCGTCTTTTGAGAGAGTGTTTTATTCGTGTATTCGTTATATGCCGGAAAATATCCGCTCATCGCTTCAATGATAGGCGTGCTCATAAAATAGAACGCCCCTGCAACGGCCAAAGGAGAGATGAGTGCCGCTAGCTCTCTATTGCTCAGATACATTGTTCTCATGCTCCAATTTCGGTTTGATGATCTCAAGCGTCCCGCTTAGATGCAGATCGTTCTTTTTAAGTTCGCTAAAATGGATAAACCCGCCCGGATACTCTAACTTCATAAGCTCCTTTAAGCGCTCTTTTTGATCAATAGGAATGGAAAATCCAAGCTCTATCTGCTGAGTCGTACCGTCGCTAAAGAGATACTTTCGAACGGTAAAATCAAACTTCTTCGAGTATCGATCTACATATTTTACCATCTCTATATCGCTATTGCCGCTTTGATTACTCTCCAAAGCGGATGTTGTATCGACCGCCTCTTTGAGCCAACTATTAAGGTGTGCTATCTTCTCGAGTTTTTGAATGTCGTAGAGATGCTCTTGGTTGATCTTCTCAAGCTTTACCTGCTCAATCTCAAGCCACTCGGTCAAAGAGAAGAAGAATACTCCAAGGATAAGGTTCAAGGCGACAACAACGGGATATATCATCGTCTTCTCCTCTGCCGAGGTGCGGCCTCTTGAGGCTCTTGCGAGTTTTGGAGCAGAAGAGTCGCACCAAATATCTTTTTCGTGTAGTCGGTGTTAGAGTTTATCGTCGAGATCAATTGCGTCTCTATCTCGCGCTCTCTTTTGTAGAAGAGATTCTCAAAAGTATAGAGTGACTCAAGCGTCTCAAACTCTTTTTTAAAATCAAGCTCCATCGAAACCGTTTCACCGTTACGCTTCCAGTCGATGTTTTGCGGCTTGACGAGCTCAAAGAGCGGAGCTAAATCGATGAAAAGATCACTAGGGTGATACCGAGAGTACTTTTGCGAACTATTAAGATAGTTAAGCTTCTCTTGAAGCTCGGCTATCGAGTAGGTATCCGTTCGCTCCGCCATATCCACAAGCCTCTGTTTAATGGACTCATACCTATCGATGCTGTTCAGATAGTTTTGAATCACGTCAAGACTCATATAGGCAGTTGTGGCCAAAAAAAGCGCGCTTGCCGCCAAAGATATCTTTGAGAGCAGCGTTGAAGTTCGCGCGCCGAGAATAAACGACGGCAGAAAGTGATACTTTTTAGGTACGAAATAGCTGCCTAGACTTAAGAGGTACTCTTGAAGGTTCTCATACCCTATGCCTCTGATAAAACTGTTTGGATAGAGCACGGCGATCGAGAGCTTCGGCATCGCGATCTCGAGCTGCTCAGCGACTAGATGATCAATAGCCAACGAACCGCCGATATAGAGTCTGTTCAATCTGATATTGCGAAACTGCTGACGCAC
>JACXUD010000146.1 GCA_014764025.1 Campylobacterota bacterium
CTCACTCTCGGAACGCTCGCTTTTCATAAACAACATCTCGTGGAAGGCCAAAATAGGGTGTGACAGCGACTATTTGGGGCATAAGGCGCTCTTTAATGCAACATTCGGTGCGGGTGTCTGTTATTCGAATGATTACGGATATATCTACGCTACGATCGATCCGTTGCTATACCATGTGGAGAGTGCACCGCTTGGCGGTATCGCACTCACGGGAGGTTTGGCACTCGATGGCTATAGATCGCACTCGACCAATATCGAGCTCTCTAGCCGATACTTCGAGAACGAAAAGAGCCAACTGATCCTCAGATCGTCGCAAAACTTTCGAACTTCGCAAAACACTCTCTTGCAGATACAATATAACCGTCATGAGGATAATGACAAGGGGCATCAAAGTAAACGCAACGAGCTGCGCTTTAAATTCAATTACTATTTTTGAGTACTATTTCAGTTCAAAAATATGGCCGCCGGCAACTTTAGCCCTTGTATATTGATAGAGACCGTCAAGCTCGATGACGACTCGGTAGTATTTGTCGTGATTGCCTATCTTGATGCTCTTGACGATGCCCTGGCGATACTCTTTGAGAAAACTTTTAAAGGAACTATCCCGTTTCAGATCAATGACGATCCGGTGCGGTTCCGTAAGCAAAAAGTCCCTGATTATGGCGTCATTCGTATCGAGCATGATGCTCTTTTGCTCCGATAGGATAGTGATAAAATCGAGTGATGCCAACTTCACTCTTTGGCTCTTTAAAGCGGGAGAGTCATGTTTCACACTCTGTGAAGATGTGTAGTTCTGGGAAATAAAAAGAGGCAAGTGCCAATCGACGGCCCTATCTATATCGATGCTCTTCGTCTCTACGGAGCCGTCAAGGTTTTTGAACTCGATAGTCACCTTTTGAAGCACTCTTGCCTGCTTTGGAAGCTCAATAGAGGCGCTCTTTAATCTTTCGATATCGCTCTTCTCATTCGTCGTAACCGTCAAGGCCTCTTCACCCTCCGCCGGGAAAAAAGGGTTCTCTCTTGCTTGCGATATAGTTAGGACTAAGCATATTGCAAACAAGAACTTTTTCATAATCAACCTTTACTTTGCGGATATCTCTTTAAGCTCAAAATACTCTCGTTGAAGCTCTGCATTTTGACTCTTGAGGCGTTCTATCTCTGATTTAAGGTACTCCTCATAGTCGTTAAGACCAAAAAGCACCTCAAGTGAATTGTTGCCGTAGAGAAGTATCCCGATATAGACACCTATAGCCAAAACGGCAAAAGCGAGCAACAAAAATTTCAGCAGCGAGAGCCCAAGATATTTTTGAGTTATACTCTGACTCTTTTCGATATCCTCGTAAAGCTCTTCTTGGGGCTGCATGGCTCTCTCTGACTATTTAAAGAGTGCTGAACCTAAATATTCGCCGTAAACGACTTCATTTTCGATCTCTAAGAGGCGATTGTATTTTGCCGTTCTCTCGCCGCGAGCGGTTGAACCTGTTTTGATCTCGCCGCAGTTAAGCGCCACTGCGAAATCTGCGATAAACGCATCTTCGCTCTCACCCGAACGGTGTGACATGATACATCTGTAACCGTTTCTTTGTGCAAGACGAACCGTTAGCATCGTCTCGCTCACCGAACCGATCTGATTCGGTTTGATCAAAATAGCGTTTGCGATCCCTTTTTGAATACCTTCGTTAAGGATCTTTGCATTCGTAACGAACAAATCGTCACCTACAAGCTGAACTCTATCGCCTAGTTTTTCAGTCAATATTTTCCAGCCAGCCCAGTCATCTTCACTGAGACCGTCTTCGATAGATACGATCGGGTATTTGTTGCAGAGATCGACATAGTAATCAACCAACTCGGCAGAAGTTACGGTTCTGTTCTCGGAATCGAGTCTATAACCGCCCTCACATACAAGCTCAGAAGCCGCAACGTCAAGCGCGATCGCCATCTGCTCGCCCGCTTTATAACCTGCTTTTTCGATAGCTTCCATGATCACCTGGATCGGCTCTTCGTTTGAGCTTAGATCCGGCGCGAAACCACCCTCGTCACCTAGTGCCGTATTGTGTTTTTTAGATTTTAAAATCGCTTTGAGGTTGTGATAGACCTCTGCGGATGCACGAAGCCCCTCTGCGAAATCCTCAAAACCTACAGGCATGATCATGTACTCTTGAAAATCAACCGAGTTATCGGCATGTGAACCGCCGTTGATGATGTTGAGCATCGGAGTCGGCATTACCATTGCATTCGCACCGCCAAGATAGCGATAGAGCGGTATTTTCAAACTTCTAGCCGCAGCACGTGCTACCGCCATAGATACGCCAAGAACCGCATTTGCGCCCAAATTAGAGTAGTTATCCGTACCGTCAAGCTCTTTCATCGTAGCATCGATTACGGCTTGGTTGTACGGTGAGAGGCCGATAAGCGCATCAGAGATTTGGTTGTTCACGTTCTCTACGGCTTGCAAGACACCCTTGCCCATGTAGCGGCTTCCGCCGTCACGAAGCTCTAACGCTTCGCGTTTACCCGTACTTGCACCGCTTGGCACGATCGCGCTCTCTACGGTTCCATCACTCAACTCAACCGTTGCTTTAACCGTCGGGTTTCCTCTTGAGTCCATTACTTCAATTGCACTAACATTTTCTATATACATCAATAATCTACCTCTTCCATTTCAGATGTGTCCATAGTCATAAGATTGCTTACGCCCATGGCCTGTTTAATTTTTTCTTCTACTTCCCTAGCTAGGGCCGGGTCCTCTTTGAACTTGGCTTTGACGTTCTCTCGCCCTTGACCAAGCTTTGTCTCGCCGTAGCTGAACCATGCACCGCTTTTGTCTATGATATCGAGCTTAACACCGTAATCGACAAGTTCTCCCTCTTTGGAGATACCCTCACCGAACATTATATCAAACTCCGCTTGACGAAACGGCGGTGCCACTTTATTTTTAATGACTTTTGCTTTTACACGGTTACCGATCTGGCTTTCACCCTGCTTGAGCGAAGCGATACGACGAACATCTATACGCACCGATGCATAGAACTTGAGTGCATTTCCGCCCGTTGTCGTCTCGGGAGTACCGTACCCCATCATACCGATCTTCATACGGATCTGGTTGATAAAGATGATGGTACACTTCATCTTGTTGAGCACACCCGTGAGTTTGCGAAGCGCTTTTGACATAAGCCTTGCCTGCACACCGACCTGCTGGTCGTTCATCTCGCCGTCAAGCTCCACTTTTGGCGTAAGTGCCGCTACCGAGTCAACCACGATAAGATCCACCGCACCGCTTCTAGCGATCGTCTCGACGATATCAAGCGCCTGCTCGCCGTAATCGGGCTGCGAGACAAGCAGATTGTCTATATCTACGCCCAAGTTCTTTGCATAGATCACATCAAGAGCATGCTCGGCATCAATGAACGCACAAACGCCACCCGCTTTTTGACACTCTGCAGTTATCTGAAGCGCCAAGGTCGTCTTACCCGAACTCTCAGGCCCGTAGATCTCGATCACCCTTCCTTGCGGTACACCGCCTATTCCAAGTGCCAAGTCTAGCCCGATCGAGCCTGTGCTGATCGACTCTATCGGCACGATCTCTTTGTCGCCAAGTCTCATTAAAGCACCCTTGCCGAATGCCTTATCGATCTGTTTCATTGCTAAGTCTAATGATTTTTGTTTGTTTGCGTCCACTGTTCGGCTCTCTTGTTGAAATTTTAGACTTATTTTATGTCAACTTGAAATAGCATATTAAAAATATTTCAATTTGTCATATTTTTCCGATTTTACGCAAGAATCGCTTCCCCGTAAATAGGGTGAAATTTTATCTACATTTGGTTAAAATCTAGTTTATGAAAACAACACTAATAGCACACTCTCCCGACGCCGACGACATTTTTATGTATTACGCCATCAAGTTTGGCTGGGTCGATATGAAAGGGGTTCGATTTGAGAATATCGCCCTTGATATCGAAACGCTCAACGAAGCGGCACTTGGCAGCGTCTATGAGATCGCTGCAATCAGCTTTGCTCTCTACCCACACATCAAAGAGGAGTATGCACCCCTAAGAACAGCCGTCAGCTTTGGCGAGGGGTATGGTCCTAAGCTCATCAAACGCAAGGGCGAAAAGCTCAAACGAAACTTCAAGGTCGCACTCAGCGGTAAATATACCACCAATGCGATGCTCTTTCGTATCGCCTATCCTGATGCACGCATCACCTATATGAACTTTTTAGAGATCGAAGATGCCGTGCTAAGCGGCAGAGTCGATGCGGGCGTTTTGATACACGAGAGTATCCTCACCTACAGCAGTGAACTCGAGGTCGAAAGAGAGATGTGGGATGTCTGGCAAGAGCTTAGCGGCGGCGGGTATCCGCTTCCTCTTGGCGGCATGGCGATCATTCGATCTATCCCGCTGACCAAAGCAATAGCCTATGAAGAGACCCTCACCAAAGCGGTCAAAGTGGCACGAGAGCACAAAGAGCGACTCAGCAAAATGCTTTTAGAGCGCAATCTCGTGCGTATCGATGACAAAACGCTCGATAGATACCTAGAGCTCTACGCAAACGACGACTCGATCAGCATGAGCGAACTGCAGCTTGACGCGATAGACAAGCTCTACGAGATAGGTTACAAACACGGCTTTTACGATATGCCGCTTAAAGTCAGAGATTTTTTAATACCGATCGAATATACAGAGCAGAGGTTCTCTTAATCCATGGACGCAAAGCTCATCTCGCTTGGAATCGACACCTTTCAGATCGCGCTTCTTTTGGCACTGCCGGGTCTTTTAACGGGTATGCTGCTTGGTCTTGCAGTGAGTATCTTTCAAGCG
>JACXUD010000147.1 GCA_014764025.1 Campylobacterota bacterium
CGTCGAACTTTTATAACGAAGTGTTGTCACATTCAAGCCGCTTCCGGCGCCGTAATTTCCAAAGTGGTAGTTGGCGCCGACTGAAATATCTCCTAGCCCCATGTTATCTTCTTTGGTCACACCAAAATCACTCACACTTACAACCGGAACCCCAGCCTCTAAACCTATATTTTCCGTTACGTTATACCCAAGCGGTAAATTGATAACTTTAATATTTCCAGCGTAAATAAATTGCCCTGTTGCTGCAGCTTTACTTGATGAATCGTTGGCCAAATCCATTCTTCCCGTATTGGTCAAAACCTCATTAACTGTTGTAGATTCAACCGTCGCAACGACCTCTGTATTACACTCATATCCGTACTGCATGGAATACGGATCACACGAATACGGTGACGCGAATATAGGCACTGCCATCAATGCGGCTGATAAAAGAATCTTTTTCATAAACTCCCCTTTTTGTTTAAATATGTTTTATGTTATACCTTGTTCACTTAAAGTTCATTTATTTTCTAAGAACTCATTTGGATTTTGGTCTGAATGCCTTTATAACATCTTCGTTTGTCTCGATATATGGCCCCTCGATAAGATCGATGCAGTAAGGCACTGCAGGAAAAACGGCATCTAAACATTCACGAATAGATTTTGGTTTGCCCGGCAGATTGATTATCAGCGATTTCCCGCGAATACCCGCAGTTTGACGTGAGAGAATCGCCGTAGGCACATACTGCAGACTTACTTGACGCATCAACTCGCCAAAGCCGGGCATCATCTTTTGACACACGTTCTCTGTCGCTTCAGGGGTGACGTCACGAAGTGCCGGCCCGGTTCCGCCTGTTGTTACTACCAAACAGCACCCTTCACTATCACACAGCTCTATCATGGTCTTCTCTATCATATCCTGCTCATCAGGAATACAGCGATAGACTATCTCAAACTCACTCTTAAGATAATCCCTCATCGTATCTTGTATAGCAACACCTGAAATATCCTCGTAAATCCCTCGGCTCGCTCTATCGCTTGCCGTTATAACGCCTATTTTAATTTCGCTCATCTTCTCTTACTCCTATTCTATTCTTAAAAAGTGATTTCCCTCTTTTATATATGTTACATCCGCAAAATCAGCGAAAAAGCTCCTTGCACCCTCAACATCAATAATGGCGTCTCTCCCCCCGAGATAGACCTCGATGACGACCCCTTGGAATTGGATGAATCGCATCATATCTGCACTCCACTCATAGTATAGAAGCTCTTGGAGCTCATCGATCTGCGGATGGTAATGCGACGTCAATACTCGTTGATAAGGTGCAAAACAGAGCTCTATAAAGGAGTCAAGATAACTCTCTTTGTTTTTTGCGAATCCCATCAACTGAAGACGTTTGAATTTATCGGGTTTTGTCTGAAAGAAAGCGGGTGAAAAGAGCTGTACTCTATCTACTCTCTTTTTTTCTTGAACTCTTTGAAAAGCATCTTGAATAGCTTTTATGGCTCCATAGCTAAAGCCACCGATAGCATATACACTCTCATCGATGAAATCATTGAAAAACGGCTCATCGTTTATCATTGAAAAACCGCTATAGAACTTCATCCAAGAACTTTACCACTTCATTTTTCGTCACACTCTCGCGCTCATATAGTATCATCTCAACACGCTCCAGCGGTTTTTGCAACGACTCTAAAAGAGCCCTCGTCTCCTCTTGATAAATTTTTAAGAGTGACTCCAGCTCACCGTTTGAAGCTATAAGCGAGCGACCCATTCCGTACTCTTCGATCATTCTCTTGAGGAGCTCTTTGGCCTCATCAAGATCACTCTTTGCACTGCTGGAATGTTCGCGAAATTTCATTTCACATGCCACTATTCCTGCTATAAGCATCTTGAGTCTATGGATCAATTCATGTTTCAGGAGTGCCGTATCCGAAGCGGGTGTGAGATGATCGTTGCTGAGCATCAGCTTCTCAAACGGCAGGTCATAATAAGCGGCTACCAGCACTTTTGCCGATTGGTAGCTCACCTGATACCTCTTTTGCGTTTCGGTGAGGATTTGCAGCTTTTTCTTACCGAACATCACCTTCTCTTTGACCTGATGAAAATGCTCTAAAGTAACTTGAAACTCATTTTGACGCAGACACAAGAGTGCCGCCTCGTTCACAAGTGCCGCAAGCGATGCGCCGTTGAATCCGACGCACATGTTGGCGATCTCTTTGACATCAACGCTGTTTGGAACGTTTTTAAGGTATTTCTCCAAAATAGACTCACGCTCTTTTTTTGTCGGAAGCTCTACGAATATGCGTCTATCAAAGCGCCCTGCACGTAGCAGTGCTTCATCGAGTACCTCTATCTTATTCGTTGCTGCGATAACGATGACGTTGTTAGAGCCTTCAAAACCGTCCATCTCCGTTAAAAGCTGGTTTAGCGTCGCTTCACGTTCATCGTTTCTCTGCCCGTCACGTCTCTTTCCGACAGCATCGATCTCATCTATGAAGATGATCGAGGGTGAGTTGTTCTTTGCAGCGATAAAGAGGTCGTGTACACGCTTTGCACCCATACCGACATATATCTGCACGAAAGAGGCTCCGCTTTGATAGTAAAACGGTACTCCTGCAGCATTTGCAACCGCTTTGGCGATCATCGTCTTACCGACGCCAGGAGGGCCTACTAAAAGTACTCCTCGGGGCATGCGTGCACCGAAGTTCTTGTATCGCTTAGGGTTTTTTAAAAAGTCAATGATCTCTTCAAGCTCTATCTTCACCTCTGAGATGCCGCCGATATCATTAAAGCTCACATCGCTTTTGATCGCCTCGACCACTCCGCTCGAAGGCATGAGCGAATCCGTTGCTCTTTTTGGCTCAAAAGGGTGAAAACTCCCTTTTTTTTGAAAAAATCGATAGATGATAGAGCCCACACCGAGTATGATGATCAAAAAGAGAATAGAGAGAAGCGTATTCGAACCGTCCCCTATCTCTACATGGTAATCTACGAACATCTTCGGCGTCACTTGGGACGAAGCGATCTTGTAGATCTCATCATCAGCCTTGAGATAGACATACTCTTTCGTTGCGATCACCTTTTTGACGCTGCTTCCCTCTAATAGTTCGGTCGCTTCGCGCAGTGTGATAGAGTGGGCGTTGTCCCGAAAAATTGCGAAGAGTGCTAAAAGAATAATGAAGGCGGCAGATATATATAAGAGTAGAGATGGATTTTTAAACCTGTGCATAATTGGCCTCCTCTTTTACATCATAGTTATCGACCGTGATCCAGTTACCCTCTAGATCCTCTTGGGATTTGACCATAATCTTGTTGAAGTGCTGATCGAAGCCTTGATAGAATCCATCCTTATGTGACTCGATCAGTATGTCCAAAGAGCCCTTAAAGGATCGTCTGAATGCAAGGTTTTTGGCTGCGATGATCTCTTCGATCTGATGAAGACGCTCTTTGGCTAGTGTGCCGTTTATCTCCGGCTTCATTGCTGCCGATGGCGTGCCGTCTCGCTTTGAGTAGGTAAAGGCGTGCAGATGCGTCAGCGGAAGCGCGTGAAGATTCTCTATCGCTTCATCCCAAAGCTCTTGGCTCTCACCCGGATGCCCCGTAATAAAGTCGGTTCCGATCGCATAGCCCTTTTGTGCCAAGAACTCAAAGAGCTCTCTGTCTTGTCGATAGACGTTTCGACGATTCATCACTTTAAGCATCTTCGGCGAGGTATGCTGCAACGCGATATGCAGATGGCGTTCTATCCACGGCTCATCTAAAATCTCGCGAAACTCATCCGTGATCTGTATCGGCTCGATGCTTCCTAAACGGATACGACGAACGCCGCGGATCTGGCTCATCTTTTTCATAAGCGAGGCAAGCGATGTCTTTGTATCTTGTCCGTAGCTTCCTACATTGGTTCCCGTCAAAATGAACTCGCCAAAACCGTTGATGGCAAGTTTTTGGACCTGCTCTAATATTCTCGCTTCATTCATGCTTCGAGCATCGCCGCGCACGTAAGGGATGATGCAGTAGGAACAGCGAAAGTTGCATCCCTCTTGTATCTTGATAAAGGCTCTGCTCTTGCCGATGAAATCATCGACTATCACATCATCGATATGGTTGAGATCCCCAAGCTCCATAAAGGGCTCCGGTTTGCTTAAAAAGGCGGTGATCTCCTGCTTTTCGCTCTGCCCGAAGACCCCGTGAATAAGGTTTTGCTTTAAAAGTGATTCACCTTTGGTATGCGCGCCGCATCCAGTCAAAAAGACCTTTTTCTCGCCCTTGAGTGCTTTGATGTATGAGCGCACATGCGTATCGGCACCGTTGGTGACGGTACACGAGTTGATAACGACCACGTCGGCATCCGCTTCCTCTTGAGTGATCTCATACCCTTCAAGAGAGCTCATCATCACCTGCGAATCATAGAGGTTTGTACGGCATCCGAATGTTTTAAAATAGACCTTTTTCATCACACGCTCTCATCGATCGGAAGCTGTTGTCTAGGCTTTTCGATCTTGATACTTTGGGTCGGATAGGCTATTTTAATATCCTCTTCCGCATTGAACGCATCGATAATATCCGTAGAGATCACGCTTCGAAGCGTCAGTGTCGCATAGGCGTTCGTGAGATACCACGTGCTGATGACGATACCGTTTGGCTCGATAAGCGAAAAGATGCGAGGTTCGACGTTGGTGTTTTTTAGACTGTAGTAGCTTCGCAGTTTGTTGAGCTGTTTACGCGTAATGTCCGTATAGCCTTTAGAGTATTTCTTCGCGATCTCTTTGCAGATGTACATCGCTTTTTTATGATTGGAATCAAATGTAATGGTGAT
>JACXUD010000022.1 GCA_014764025.1 Campylobacterota bacterium
GTACAAAATTTACTATTTTTTAGTAAATTTAATCTTTTTTTAAAGAAACTTTGTCTATTTAGAAAAAGACAAATTTCTAATATTCTACTCTTTAAAGGTTTAAAAAAGTATAATTTTCGATCATTTTTAAAAAATAATTTAAAAAGTGTTAATTAAAGAAGCAGCAAAATGCAGGGATACATTCTAAACGTCAATAGGGTCAAAGACGAAGATCTTATAGTCACAATCATATCAAGCCAAAACTTAGATACCCTTTACAGGTTTTATGGAGCTAGGCATAGTGTCATCAATCTCGGTTTCAAAGTCGATTATGAACGCGAAACGATGAGCAAATCTTCAATCTCCAGACTGCGCGACGTGATTCATCTTGGATTTCCGTGGATAGGCGACTTCAAACATCTCAAGCTTTGGCAGGAGTTTATACGCCTCTTTTATAGACATCTCAAAGATATCGAAAACCCCGATTCATTCTATTTTGAGCTTATCGATAAAGCATCTATTCAATGGAACAAACAGAATCCAAAACGCGTTGCCATAGAGAGTTATATCAGACTATTAGAGTTTGAGGGCAGACGACACTCACTTGAGAGCTGTTATCTATGTTCTGAACCTATTCATGAAAAGATAACGCTTATACGTGCTTTTTTGCCGACTCATCCGGAGTGCTCACACTACAAGGCTTTTAGTTATAAAGGTGTGAATGAGCTTCTCGGTAGCGGCAGCTCGCTCTTTTTAGATGATTCGGAAATCGAACGTCTTTGGAACACGCTTTGTGAAGGGCTCTGATCTACCTCTTTTGAGCAACGATAGATGCGATTTTGACCCTTTCGCCTCGTAAATTGGTATCGAGTCGCTCTTCGTAGAATATCACATGCAATCCTGAAAAGGTTCTTAGCAGCTCATTTTCACGCAAAAGATAGTCAACATTCATTTGTGGATTCTCAAAATCTCCGTGAGCTACTATAAAAGTCTCGAATATAACTACCCCACCTGATTTTAATCCATCTACGATCATAGGAAGCAGACGACGATTGAGATAGTTCGTATTGATAATGAGATCGTACCGATTCGCAGGGATATTGTATCTATCAAGATCGCTTTCGATCCTATTAATAGTGGCCATGTTTTTGATTTTTGATAGAGCGTAATCCGAAAAATCGACCGCATCCACCAAAAATCCAAGCTCAGCCAAAAAGTGGGTATGCCGTCCGGTTCCGCAAGCGATATCCAAAGCATCTCCTACTTTGGCATGTGAAATATACTCTTTTACCACTCTAGCCGGCTCTTGAGGCATCGGTTGCGAAAGAAATTTTTTATTCCATCGAATCTTATCTTCTAACATACTCCTCCTTTTACGACTTAAGAGAGACGATTTTTATAATCTTCATATCCAAAATCTTTGATGATATCTATCGTGCCGTTTTTGCGCCAAATCGCTAAAGACGGCAACCTGATCCCGTTAAATGTCGTATTTTTGACAAACGTATAGTGGATTTGATCTTCAAAGATCACTTTGTCGCCCACTTTGAGCGGCTCATCAAAAGAGTAATCACCCATAATATCACCCGCTAAACATGTATTGCCGCCAAATCTGTAGGTGTGCGCCTTTTCACCCGCCTCACCGCTTCCGCGCACCATGGCACGATATGGCATAGCAAGCGTATCGGGCATGTGAGCCTCTGCTGACGTGTCCAAAATAGCCACGTTCATACCGTTTTTAAATGTATCCAAAACACTGCTTATCAAAAAACCCGTCTGCCAGCCGACTGCTTCACCGGGTTCTAGATAGACCTCTACGTCATATTTTGCTCTGAAATCCGAAATCAAAGAGATCAGTTTTTCAACGTCATATCCCTTGCGAGTAATATGATGCCCGCCGCCGAAATTGATATATTTAAGCCCTTTGAAGTATTTTGAGAACTTCTCCTCAAAAGCCTCCAAGACCTCCTCTAACGCATCAGCGTCTTGTTCGCAAAGAGCGTGGAAATTCAATCCCTCGATATGTTCTAGAACACTCTCGTCAAAATTTGCCAACGTCGTTCCGAGCCTAGAGTAGATTCCGCACGGGTTGTAGATATCTACCGGCGATGAAGAGACCTCAGGGTTAATACGAATCGAAAGCGATACGTTAGGGTTGATACTTTTAACGACATCTTTAAAGCGCATCAGCTGAGAAGGAGAGTTAAAGACGATATGGTCCGAAATTTTAGCTATCTCCTGAATATCCTCATCATTGAATGCGGGTGAATAGGTGTGCACCTCTTTGCCGAATTTCTCGTATGCAAGCTTTGCTTCATGAAGCCCACTTGCGGTACACCCGTGAAGATATCTCTTGACCAGATCGAATGTGGACCACATAGCAAACCCTTTGAGCGCTAAAATAATCTTAGCGCCGCTTCTTTGCTGCACGTAGTCTAGCAGTTCCAAATTTTTCTCTAAAAGCGCCTCTTCACATACATAACACGGTGTTTTAATACTCTTTATCATCTCTTATCCAATTTTTTTGAAAATTTTATCATTATCTAGAATAAAGTTCTGTTATTTAAACGTACTATTTTATTAGATGTACTAAAATTTTGCATTCAAAACATAGGAATAGACTTGCTCAAAATCACCCTTTACACACTTATCTTGATGGTTCTCTTCGGCATCAATATACTCTATATTCAAAAGGAGAAGGAGCAAAGAGTCAATGAGCTCTCGCAAGATATTAAAAAAGAGCATCAAAATCAACTAAACTCGACCATCTATTTTTTTGAGAATAAAACCTCGCTTATCTTTTCGAACATAATCAATAAAGAGGAGATATTAGAGCTTCACTATAGTGCACTCCATGCTTTAAATGAGGATGAAAGAGGTCAATACCGCAAGCTTCTTTATACAAAGCTTGAGCCTCTTTACATGGATCTTCGCCGCTTCGGTATCAAACAACTTCATTTCCATTTTCCCGATACTACCAGTTTTTTACGTTTTCACAAACCTGAAAAGTTCGGTGACAATCTGGAAAATACACGCTACTCTCTTGTCTTGGCCAATAGAGAGAAAAGAGAGGTGACCGGGTTTGAAGAGGGAAGGATCTTTAACGGATATCGCTACGTCTTTCCTCTCTTTTATAAAAACGAGCATATCGGAAGCGTCGAAACCAGCCTTGGCTTCAATGCGATCAATACCATCTCGAAGCATCTCTATAAAAACTACCCATATATGATACTCGATAAAAAGATGGTCCTCTCTAAACTCTTCAAAAGCGAACTCACAAACTACTCGCAAAGCGATATAAGTCCAAATTTTTACCATGAAAGCAATCTTTTTGTGGACTACAAAAGAGAATTGCTTGCCTCTGACACCGAGCTGACTTTAGAAAAATTCAACCATATCAATGAGCTGCTGCACACCTCATTGACCCAAGAAGAGCTTGCTCAGTTTCGATGCATCGTCAAATATTTCAATATTGATGGAGATTACTACTCCGTCAATTTCCTGCCTATACATAATATAGAAAACGAGAGTGTCGGTTATATCGTATATTATGAAAAATCGGAACGCTACGGCGAAATTATTCAAAATTTTTACGAAAAACTGCTCTTGACTCTCTTTATCTTCATCATGCTTATCGCCTATATCTTTAAGACCTATAGAGATAAAAGAAAGCTTCAATATTATGTGGATAATGCAGAGATCCAGCGTCAAAAAGCCTTGTCCGCCTCAAAATCGAAAAGCGAGTTTTTAGCCAATATGAGTCATGAGATCAGAACCCCGCTCAATGCCATTTTGGGATTTGTCGAGATCTTGCAAAAAGAGAGCATGAGCCAAAAGGCCGCCGAATATATTCATATCATTCACGGCTCAAGCCAAAGCCTTATCAAAATAATAGAGGATATCTTGGATTTTAGTAAGATAGAGAGCGGAAAACTCGAGATAAGCACGATAGATTTCGATCTACGCTCTGAGATGAAGATAATCACGCACCTCTTCGAAGCAAAATGTTCGACAAAAAACATCACCCTCAAACTTCTATATGACCAATCGCTCCCGCAAGGCATTCATAGCGATCCGCTTCGTATAAAACAGATATTGGTCAATTTGATAAGTAACGCGATCAAATTTACTTCAAGCGGGAAAAAAATATATCTCTCACTTTCACATGCCGATAACTATCTGAAGGTTAGTGTACGTGATGAGGGGAAAGGGATTGCACCCGACAAACTCTCGCACATCTTTGAGGCCTTTGCACAAGAAGACAGCTCCACTACGAGAGAGTACGGCGGGACTGGCTTGGGACTCTCTATCAGCGCGCAACTCGTAAAGCTTTTGGGCGGAGAGCTCAAGGTAACAAGCCGACTAGGCGAAGGAAGCGAATTCTACTTCTCTATTCCTGCACCATCGGTGGAGATACCTACGACACAACAAGAGTTGGCGGCGGATGAACTCCATTTTCATGCAAAAGCACTTTTGGTCGAAGACAATAAAACCAACCAACAGTTCATGCAGATCGTACTTGAGGATTTTGATATATCATGTGATGTCGCATCGAACGGGATAGAAGCTATAGAGCTCTTTAAAACAAATCGTTACGACGTTATTTTGATGGATGAGAATATGCCTCAGATGGGAGGTATCGAAGCTACAAGGGCTATCTTAGAGATTGAAAAAGATCGTCAAATCAATCACACTCCCATCATAGCCCTCACGGCAAACGCACTGAAAGGCGATAGGGAGAAGTTTTTAGAAGCAGGTATGGATGAGTATATCTCTAAACCGATCGACACCCATAAACTGGCTCAAATCCTTCATCAACTGCTTAAAAAGTAGTTGATACGCAGAGTCTTTCAAAGCCGGCTTGTTCGCCGACACCTCTTGTTCCTCTACTTAGTCTAACTCGATAACCTTCCAAGGAAGACCTTGAGAGTTCATCTCTACCATAAACGGATCAGGATCCATCTGTTCCATGTTGAAGACACCCGTTCCGCTCCAGATACCGCGCAGCATCAGCTTCGCACCGATCATTGCAGGAACACCCGTCGTATAAGAGACACCTTGTGAATTGGTCTCTTTGTAGCACTCTTCATGGTCTTTTACTTGGTAAATGTAGATTTTCTTCTTCACACCGTCTTTAATACCCTCGGCTACGATACCGATGTTTGTCTTGCCTTTTGTACGTGCACCAAGTGTTGATGGATCAGGTAGAAGTGTCTTCAAAAATTCAATCGGAGTGATCATCATACCTTTATGTTCAACCGGCTCAATACCAAGCATTCCTACGTTTTGCAATACTTCCATGTGTTTGATATAGCTTTGACTGAAAGTCATAAAGAATCTGATACGCTTGAGTCCTTTGATATGTTTTACCAAAGACTCCATCTCTTCGTGATATAGGAGATATGAGTCTTTTGGACCCACTTCAGGATAATCCCACACCTGCATGATCTCTAAAGGCTTTGTCTCTATCCACTCGCCGTTTTCCCAATAGCGTCCGTTCGCACTCACTTCACGTAGATTGATCTCAGGGTTGAAGTTCGTAGCAAAAGCATAGCCGTGGTCACCCGCATTACAGTCTAGAATATCGATCGTATGGATCTCATCAAAGTAGTGTTTTTGAGCGTAAGCACAAAAGACGTTTGTAGCACCCGGGTCGAATCCTGAACCTAGGAGTCCCATGATACCGGCCTCTTTAAACTTCTCGTCTCTTGCCCACTGAAGTTTATATTCAAACTTTGCCTCATCCGGATGCTCATAGTTGGCAGTATCCAAATATGGTGTTTTCGTTGCTATACAGGCATCCATAATAGCTAAATCTTGATACGGAAGGGCTACGTTGATAACGATATCGGGTTTACACTCATTGATAAGTTTGATGACATCTTCAGTGCTGTCTGCATTAACAGCCGCCACTTCGATATTCGCGTTTGGAAGTTCACTTTTGATCTCTTCACATCTTTTGATTGTTCTACTTGCTAAAACTATACGACCAAAATCATCCGCATTTTGCACACATTTGTGGACAACGACACGCCCTACCCCGCCAGCACCAATAATCAGTGTTGTTCTCATTAAAACTTCTCTCCTAAATATAAATAAACGGCTTGTTCATTAGCATCACAATAGCCGTATGCAACATAAAATGGACCTAAAAAAGTATCAGCGGCTGCATAAATTGTTGCTGATTTTCTGATTATATCATAATTTGGTTTCTCTTTGTTCTCCCATGTCCCGCCGGCCTCTAAACTAAAGCCCGTATAGAGCGGTACGTTCAAGCTACCGAAGAAGCCCCCGTTTTTCAACTCGTACCTATATTTCAAGACTCCTAAAGCCATATTGTCGTCATTGAGCGCATAAGGTGTATAGCCTGAGAGATTGAAAAGCCCACCTAAACTAAAACTACCTGCAAGGGCTGTCTCTCCGTTTATATTATAGGTTTTTCCAAATTTTAAGTAGGTCGTAAAATTGTGCACACCAAAATTGATCGGCTTCTCAAAATCAAGATACACCTGTTCATAATCGTAGTCGCTTCCAAACGATGGCAACTCTTTTGTCCATCTAATCTGCGCTTTGACACCGCTTGTCGGGAAATTAAGGTTATCTAAGGAATCGGTTAAAAATGTGAACGTAATAGGACGCGCTTGATAATTCACATCTAAATTTAATGGGTAATAGAATCCTCCTCCTATATCTACAAAGCTATTGAGCACCAACGTATCTTGATAGTGAGAAAGTGCAGCTTCGAGCGTATAACTACTCCCTAGATAACTACCAAAAGCGATAGAGGATCCATAACGCGTTATCTCTAGCTCCTCATTGCCCTCCATTGCAATGCCGATGTTCTCTCTTGAAACGATATCGACACGCTGCATATAGCGATAAGAGGGTTTTACATAGAGTTGCTGCATATACCCCAATGGCTGATAGAATTCGGTATGAAAAAGCTGTTCCCTTCCGATGGCGATATCGCTCTTCCACTCTGCACCGTACTCATTAATGCTCTTCATCGTATAGCCTACTTTAAAAGCGTATGAGTTGTGTCCACGAAAATCATCCTCTATACCGAAGGCAAAATTGATTTCGCCTTTGTAAGAGTAGTTCGGGGTCAGCTTGATTCGCAGCAGGTTTTTCCCCTCTCTTTGAAGCATCTCATAATCGACGCTGTCAAATCGTTTAAGGTTGTAGAGCCTGAGGATATCCTCTTAAATCTTGGCATGTGAAAAGAGGCTCCCCTCTTTTGTAAGCATATGACCCAGTATCGTTTGATCGTTCAGGGTCGTATGGTTGAGCAGTTCGATCTTGTCTATAAATTTTTCGCTCTTCTGCTTTGCTACGACTCTATCGGCTAGATAGCGTGCATACTCCTCTTTAGGGAGCGAGAGCAAAAAGAGCTTCGCTATCATCTTGCCCGCAGCCTCTTCGCCTTTTTGTATGATCTGCTTGTATCTATGGGTGTCAAGCCCGCCGTATCCGTTTAGATCGGGTGTAATGCGGATATCCCTCTCGCCTAAAAGAGCAAGTGAATCGTCGGCATTCTTGCGCATCAAGATATCTACTAGCTGACCCATAACGACAAAATAGGAGTTTACGTTCAGCTCTTTTGCAAAGTTTTCGCTTACATCGACGGCGATCACTACGTCGGCACCCATCTCTTTTGCTACTTCGATCGGTATATTGAGGCTTACGCCGCCGTCAACAAGATCGGCGCCCTCTATATTGATGGGCTGCAATCCACCGGGAATCGCACTTGAGGCATACATGGCTTTTGCAAGCGAACCGCTCTTTAAAACAACCGCCTCGCCGTCTCTTATATTGGTCGCCACGGCTCTAAAGGGAATACGAAGGCGGTCAAAATCCGTAATATTCTCTGCATCACCGCTCTCTTTTGCAAACTTTAAAAGAAGCGGTTCGCGTTTTAAAAGCCCTGTTGGCACTACGATCTGGCTATCTATATCGATTCCAAAACCCAATCTTCCATGATAGTCATACTCCGCCTCTTTGGAGCGCATAGGTATTTTTGAGCGCTCATAATCGGTACGGATAGACTCCTCCCACTTCGTCGAGATCAGCATATCCTCTATGCGGGAGTCTTACCCGATGCGTAGAGGCCGCCGACCACGGAACCCATGCTTGTTCCGACGATCAAGTCGATCGGAACACGCTGCTCTTCAAGAAACTTCAAAACACCGACATGTGCTCCGCCTCGAGCCCCGCCGCCGCTAAGCACCAATGCGATCTTTGGTCTCTCACTCGCATTCAGCAATAAGAAGAGCAACACAAGCACAAGAAGAGGTTTCATATTTAAACGATTTCAAAAGCCACAAGAAGCACAGACAACCAGATGAGTGCCGTCAGGATAAGACTTAAGAGAACAAGTGTCGCACCTGCATCCTTCGCCTGTTTTGCAAGAGTATGATACTCTTTGGTCACCAGGTCAACTACCCGTTCTAGGGCGCTGTTAGCCACCTCTGCCATGATCGGGATGAAGAGTGACGTAAAGAGGATCGAGGAGTGCACAAAACCTATCGGCAGCACCCACGCGATTATGCCTAAAGCAAGAAACATCAATAGCTGCAGTTTAAACGAGCTCTCGTTTTTCGTTATCTCTATAAACCCCTCAAGGGCATACATTCCGTTTTTAAAGAGTGAATATTTGGGTTTGTTGAGTTTCATATCTCTCCTTTAGTGTAGTGACCTCTTTGTAAAGAGTTGCGGCATCTATATCTTTTGGGAGCGCTCTACCGATATAGAGATGCACCTCTCGCTTCCCAAAAAGCCCTCTCTTCTCCTTTGTTCTTGAGAAGATCGAACCGTTTATGCCGTCGATGTAAAAGGGCAACAACACACCCTCATAATCACTGCCGATCAGTTCGTAACCGCGTTTAAACTCGGCTGTTTGAGGAGTTTTTGCTATCTCGCCTTCCGGGAACAAAACAACAATTTTACCAGAAACAAGCCGCTCTTTTGCGATTTTAAATCCATCTTTGAATGCACGCGGAGATATAGGGATGATCTCCCCTTTTTTGAGGATATGATGAAAAATTTTTTTGTTATATATCTCTTTATCCATCATGTAGTTCAAACGCCTTTGAATAGGGAATTGAATGATCGCCCAATCAATCCAGCTCACATGATTGCCTAACATCAAAATTGCGCCGTTATGCGGCAGATTCTCTAAGCCGTGATAGACAAATCGATATCTTATAGAGAGAAGCAGCTGTGCTAATGCCCAAAATGTCATGACAAAGTGGCGTTTGAGCAGTAGCCAAAAGAGCGCTACCCCTACAAAGCCCATGCAATAGAATAGAATTTCGGCATTCATTCCAAAAAAAGCGAAAAGAGTCGTAAGCAGTAAAAAGGCTATCATGAAGATATTTTGAATAAAGTTGTTACCCGCCAATATAGTCCCCAAATGGACATTCGGACTGAGAAATTGAATATAGGCATTGAGCGGGACCATAATGAATCCTGCAAAAAAACCAAAAAGCATAAACATAATTGCAATAACGGTCATAGAATCTAAGAGAGGTATCATAAAGACTATAAATGTTATTCCAAACGCACCAACAGCGGCAAAACCCGTTTGAATATAAAAAGTTGAGAGCCTTGCGACCAAGATGGAACCTATAACGATCCCTATTCCCGCTAATGCCATTACCCCTTGCACCATCAAAGCATTCGTCACACCCAACTCACTCTTGGCATACTCTCCAAAGATAGCTAACACTACTTGTGAGATCGACCAAAAGAGGCTGAGTGCCAAAACAGCTTCAAAGACCTCCCGTTTACGCATAACGGTTTTAAGATTTTTTCGCAGATACAAACCGCTGCGATAACGCGTGAAATCAAAGCGTTTGAGCGATTCGTACCCCATCTTGTTAGGAAGTTTTCTAGCCAGCATCCACTCAATGAGTGAGCCTAACACAAGGAGCCACCCAAGTGGAGCAACGGTTTGCAAAACATCCTCTTTGGAAGCAAAACTATCACCTAAAAGCATCTCAAAAAAGAGTGAATAGAAGATAATGCCGCCTAAAATGGCCACCGTTGTGGTTGCTTGAACGACCCCGTTCCCCGAACTGATACGCTCTACACCCACCAACTCTTTAATATAGCCGTATTTTGCAGGTGCATAAAGCGCACTTTGGAGTGCTAACAAAAAGGTCATAAAGAATGCCGTATAGAACCACCCTTGGTAGTATGCATAGGTGATGAGAAGTGTAATGAGTACGGCGAAGAGTGCCGAATACTCCATGATCTTGCTTTTGGCAAAACGATCAGACAAGAATCCTGCAGGGGAAAAGGTTATGATGAACGGAAGTAAAATCAAGGCATTCACAATAGCCGTCAAGATGATCTGAAGATTGCCCTCGTAAACTTTGAAGATCGTATTTTGAACGATGATCTTATGGCCAAGATCGGTAAATGCGTTCAAAAAGACTACGAAAACGTAGTTAAGCATCCCTGCGATCGCGAATATTTTGTTCATCTACTCTGCATCATCTTCACATGCCGAATCTTCACATGCCAAAACGGTACTCCATCCTTCATAATGTCCATGATCTTTTTGGAGTGCTTCATAGAGTGTTTTGACGTTCTGTGCCACATCGCTCTCTAGCAACGTGTGCACTTTAACAAGAGCCATGCCGTGTTCTAAATCTTCGCTCTCTATATCGTCTTTATAGACAAAGCCCAATTCGGCTGCTCTGTTTTTAAAGCGCTCAAGCTGGCTTTGGGTGTCAAAAGAGACATAGTGTTCGACTTCACGCGCAATAGCAATATCATCACCCTCTTCTACTAGAAGCTCGATAATATGGGCACTCTGAATATTATGCAGCTCCAACTCGCTCGGATAGAGCGACACCTCATAAAAGTTCCATTTGGCATCGCGCATCGCACTGCACTCATAGGCGAACATGCCTGCCGAAACGATTTTGGATGCCGTCACCTCCAGCTCTTTGGGCTCTTTGGCGTGAAAGTAGATCTCACTCCAGCCCTCAATCTCGCGTGAGCCGACATAGATGACGTTTCCATCATACTCTAAAGCGATGATAAGCGCCTCTTTCGTCTCTAGGAACTCTTCATATCGTTCACTGCTCTGTGCGGCTCTAGAGAACTTTATAAAGACGCTAAAGAGCCATGGATACTCTTTTTTATGTCGGGTCGCATCTAACTCGATCTCAACCGTTACTCTTTCTCTATCTATCTCTTTTGTATAGCTCTCTCTCATCTGCTCTCTTATCTCTGGTCTTTTGATCCCAATAATTTTATGAATTCTACTCTCTTTATCATCAAGAGTATCTAAAGAGCTCATCATTTCATATCATTACGGACGGTGCGAGCAACGCTAAAATTGCTTTGGAGTGATCAAACGCATCATCAAAAGCGCAGCGAAGATAGAAGAGATGACTCAAAATAAGAGCGTGTTATTTACTTACCTCGCCAAAGCAAAAGGAGAGTAAAGTTAGTTCTTTAAAATGACTAAAGAGCGATAACTTCGTTAATCTCTAAGCCAAAGCCGCCTAATCCTACAAAATCGGTCGTCTTTGTCGAAGAGAGCAGATTCATCTTGGAGACGCCGAGTGATTTTAGAATCTGTGCTCCGATACCGTACTCCTTCATCGAAGCATCGTCGTGGTGGGTAGGTTTGTTGATAAAGATGAGCACTCCGCCGTTTTGCTTGAGATACTCAATGGAGGCTACTAGATTCTTATACTTTTTTTGATTCAAAAGCAGTTCAATGTCCTGAATAACGTTATGCACACGTACGTTTGAACACTCCGTCGCTTTATAGAATACGATCGCGGTATGCTCTACGCCGTCATGATCGGCAAAGAGGTGTCTTTTGACCTTGACATCGAAAAATTCGATCTCCTCCACCGACTTCTCTTTTATAAGACTCTCATTCGCTAGACGATACTCGACGATATCGGAGATAAAGACCGTCTTTAAATCATGCTGCTGAGCAAAGATATCGAGATCGTCACGTCTTGCCATCGTTCCGTCATCTTTGATGATCTCGCATATAACGGCAGAGTCACTTAAACCTGCAAGGCGGCAAAGATCTACCGAACCCTCCGTATGACCCGTTCGGACCAATGTTCCGCCCTCTTTGGCTATGAGCGGAAAGATATGTCCGGGTTTAACAAGCTCTGAGGGCTGACTGATCGGATTGGCCAGAATCTTGATCGTCATATCCCTCTCGGCTGCCGAGATACCCGTAGTAGCCGCCGTAGCATCCACCGAAACGGTAAATGCCGTCTCGTGCATCGAGGTATTCGAACTTACCATCGGGTTGAGCTGGAGTCTATTGGCTATCTCTTTACTTATAGCGACACAGATGAGCCCCCTTGCTTCTCTTGCCATAAAATTGACGTGTTGCGGCGTTGAAAATGCGGATGCATAGACAAGATCACCCTCATTTTCACGGTCTTCATCATCGACCATGATGACCATTCTCCCCTTCTTGATCTCCTCTATCGCTTCTAAAACTCTTTGTATCGGTGTCATATATTCTCTTTGTATGTAAATTGTCAACTTATTATATAGAATTATATATTAAACTTCACATGCCAAAATGAAAAAAGAGTGCCGAAAAACTTGACAAAAAAAACTTATTTTCCTATAATTTCGCTCCATTAACAAACGAACGCCAAGCGCAGACATCGCGGAATAGAGCAGTTCGGTAGCTCGTCGGGCTCATAACCCGAAGGTCACTGGTTCAAATCCAGTTTCCGCAACCAATTATAAAAGTAATTTTTCCGCACTGGGGTATCGCCAAGCGGTAAGGCAACTGGTTTTGGTCCAGTCATCCGGGGGTTCGAATCCCTCTACCCCATCCACCTCTACACAAAAAATCAAAATCAAGGTATCGCTTTGGAACACTCATTTTTAAGCAACTCTATCAGTACGATTATACTTTTGGCTATACTTGGAGCATTTTATTTTATTTTGAGAAGTAAAAAAGAAGAGAAATAAGAAGAGTCAAAGTGCACCAAGGCACTTTGAAAGATATGCTTACCAACCGCGAATGATGGCGTGGCAGCGAGTACAGTTACGCACTACGTCAGAGTGAACGGATGATGCCTCTAGAAGTTGATTTTGATTGATATACTCTTTCATCTCCAACAAATTCGAATTAAGGTGCTTCGAGCTAAGTAGTGCAACCGATGAGAGTCTCTCTTTGTTTGCCGGAAGATATTTGGCTACAGACTCTTTATCATGGAACATCTTGTTTGCCTCTTCGATTTTTGCGATTCCTTTTAAAACACCATCTTTATTGTTGTAAAGAAATCCGTCTTGAATCTCAACCAGACCATCTCTCATGCTCTTCATATTCGCACTCATCACATCATTTGCCGATAATCCAAGAGCAGTGACAATACTTAAACCGATAAGAATTTTTTTCATGTAATCATCCTTTTATTTATTGCGACAATAATATCAAGATTAATCTTAAATATTAATCTTTTATTTAAGCTTTAATGCGAATAGAGTAAAAATTGCTCCTTCTAAAATCGCACGTAGAGTTTTTAGAGGTGCCCTTAAAACATTATTTGAGATTGTTCGCACCACGGATGTGGTGCTTTATGAGAGAAAATTGAGGCTATTTTTGTCCATCCGTAGCCGGAGCGTTTCCATTCATACCGCAACGGCAACCTGCACCGCACTGACACGGTTTTGGACACTGACATTTTGGATTGTTGCATCCGTTTCCGTTAAGCCCGTCCAACTTGCTTTGTGCAGTCGAAGAGCAGCCTGAAAGAGCAAAAAGAAGCCCGAATACGGCTATAAACTGAAGTAAAAATTTCATATGAAACTCCTTGAAGAAATGTGACGATGATACAGAGAAATTATTTAAGCGGATATTAAAAGTAAATATAAAAGAGGTAATGAGAGTATGCTTTCAGCCAAGCTAGAGGCTTGGCATGTGAAAACTACTCTAGTCTGCCGTTGCCGTAGTGTTCAAAGAAGTAATCTGTTACGATAGCCTCATCCTCTTTGGTGATAGGCGCTTTAAAATGAACGATCATCTTTACCACCTTCTCGTGCCAAAACTTCTTGGATTGAGGACCTTGGTTGATCATATAACCAAACGAGTGGCATGTGAGACAATTGGCTTGAACCGTCTCAAACCCTTTGCCCATCTTGATCTCAAAAGGGATATACGGAACTTGGATTTCACCCTCCACCTGCGCATTTAACGACGTCATAGCAAAAAGAGCTGCAATTATATATTTTTTCATTTTTCTCTCCTTACACCACTTCGATCGTCACGACATCGATACCGTTGTATTTGTAACCGCCGTGATTCCACTTGATATCTTCTGCAAACGGCTGCTCACGCCCCAAACGGTTGATCGCTTTTGCCATAATGCGAACTTTACCATATTGTTGTGGTTTGAATGAGAACCTAAAGGCTCTAAATGCGTAACGTCCTGCCGTATCCTTGTCCAAAATAGCTGCTTTCCAGCTCTTGCCGTCATCCGTAGAGACCAGTACGTCTTTAATGCCGTGCCCGTCGTCAAACGCTACACCGCGTACGACGACATGAGAGTTGTGATAGACGAGCGTACCGTTTTGCGGATATCCGATCACCGATTTGACGTTCATCGTCGTAATAGGTTTTGTAGGCTTGAATCTATTTTCAGGCGTCTCACACTCACACGCATTATCAGGTACACGATACGCCACATCCATAAAGAAAAGCTTTTGATAATCAGAGGTTACGGTGATGTTGCTGAGCATCTTGACCCAGCTATCAGAGTAGTGTCCCGGGATAACAAGACGAAGCGGATAACCGTTAAGATACGGCAGATCTTCGCCGTTCATCTCATAGGCCACGATCACGTGATCGTCAAGCTCTTCTATCTGCATCTCACGCACAAAAATAGGCGTCTCGTAGTAGGCTGCATTATCAAGTCCGTTGAAGCCGATCCACTTGGCATCTCTTTTAAGCCCTGCACGGTTGAGGATATCTCGCAAGCGAACACCCTTCCACTTTGCACAACCCATAGCGCCGCTTCCCCATTGGATACCTCCGGCAACCGGCTTGAATGCAGAGCGGCTGTTCCCGCCGCACTGAAGCACCGCCGTCACTTCAACCTGCTCGAAATCCGTTTTAAGCTCGTTCAGGGAGATATTGAGTTCATGCTCGACAAGACCGTTGATCTTGATCATATATGTCTCCGGATCGATATAGGTCGGGATCTCTGGCATGTGCCAACGCACAAAGAACTCATCGTTTGGAGTGATCGCCTTTGTAAAACTCGCTCGTGGCGTCTCTAAAAGAGGCGGTCTATCGGAATAGGTGATAAGCGGTCTCTTTTCTGGAAAAGCTATGTTTGAAACTTTGCGATTGTCGATCGGCTGGGTCGTAATACCGGCTGAAGCCGAAGTACCGACGGCCGCGGCAGATGCAGCCAACGTAGCTTTAAGGAAATCTCTTCTTTTCATATTTTTATAACCTTCATAAATTTTTTGTATTTTAGCAAATTATGATTTAAGTGTCACATACTCGCCGAATAAATCTTTGATCTTTTTGTATATTTTCTCAAAATCGGTAGAGTAAACCCGAGTCTGTGCGATAGAGGTGATGAAGTTCGTATCACGGTTCCATCTAGGGACAAGATGAAGATGAATATGCTCCGCGATGCCCGCACCGCCTGCAGCACCCAGATTCATACCGATATTGACGCCGTGCGCTCCCATCCCCTCTTTTAAAAGACGCACGCACTTTTGAGCCATAGCACTCATATGAAGCCAACTCTGTGATGGAAGCTCCTCAAGCTTGTCGGTATGCAGATGAGGAATAATCATAAAGTGACCCGGAGTATATGGATAGCGGTTCATCACCACAAAACAGTGCTCATCCCTATGAATAACGTGCAGTTCAACGTCATCTTTGGCATGTGAACTTATATGGCAAAAGACACACCCTTCGATCTTTGTATTGGTGACGTAATCGTTTCGCCACGGTGCGTAGAGAATATCCTCCATCATAACTCCTTATAAAAATGCAAATACGAGATCGGGAAAGAGCATCACCAAAAGTAGTGCCAAGAACTGCAGCAAAATAAAAGGAATGATGCCTCTGTAGATCTCTATCGTCTTAATGCTTTTGCCCGCCACCCCTTTAAGAAAAAAGAGTGAGAGCCCAAAGGGAGGGGTCAAGAACGAAGCCTGAAGATTCAAGGCTATCAGTACCGCAAACCAGATAGGGTCTATCCCAAAAGCGTGCATCACGGGCACAAGGATCGGCACGACGATAAAGCTGATCTCGATGAAATCGATAAAGAAGCCCAATATAAAGATGCTTACCATCGCAAAGGCGATAAATACCCACACATCGGCTATATCTTCGCTAAAGAACTCCAAAATCAGATCACTGCCGCCGAGTTCGTTAAAGACTA
>JACXUD010000148.1 GCA_014764025.1 Campylobacterota bacterium
AGAGCTAAAGAGGCTTTTGAATACTAGGCTCCATGAAGCGAGAAAGAGTCGTTCTTTCGACGGCAAGGGCAATTAGAGAGCACTATCGTACTCAAAGCGATAAAAACTCATTTTTGCCGGAGTATATTACTATGTCAGAGTTTTTAAATAGACTTTGCATAGTTGACAACCTTACATTTATCGATGAAGACAGACGTCTTCTCTTTTTACTTCAAGCTTCAGACTTTAAGAGATTCTCGCATCTCAATATTGAGCGCAACTTTTTTACTTTCACCAAAAATTCCAGTTACATCTTTAGATTCTTTGAAGAGCTTGCCGGTGAAAAAATAGAGCTAGACAAGCTTTTAGGAATAGATGTTTACGCAGAGTATGAAGAGCATCTTCTTATATTAAAGGAGCTGCGCCAAAACTACATTGCGCTCACTCTCGAGAATAATATGTGCGACACCTTTTTAGTTCCCGCAATGTATAGGCTTAACCATGACTATTTGACTACGGCAGAGAGCATTACGATTCATGTTGACGGCTATTTGACCAATTTTGAATTAGAGCTGCTTGAATCGGCCTCTAAAGAGGTGGATCTCTCTTTGATTATTCAAACTTCGGCATTCAATACAAAAATGATACATAAGCTTTTCGCCTACGGTTTTTATTTAGAAGAGAATCGAGAGTATCAATTAGATTTCAGAGCAAAAAAGATTATAAGCGATGAACCGTTGCCGCCGTTTGCAAAGGTTGAGGCTACGGCTCTATCGCAAGATTTTTTACAAGTAGCATTCATCAAATATAAGATCGATGAGTTTGTAAGAAGGGGCTACGATATAAACAGGATCGCGGTCATACTCCCCAATGAAGCTATGAGTGAAGAGCTGCACCTGTTTGATACAAAAGGAAACCTCAATATCGCAAAAGGCTTTAGTTTTAGGCATACTCGTCTATACAGACGTATAGAGGCTACTTTGTTAGCACTTGATAACCCAACGGAGGAGAATAGACATAGATTAAATAGAGTAGGAAGAGATCTTTATGAGCTGATATCTCCGATCTACTTTTTGGATATATCCAAAAGTGGCTTATTTAATACGCTTCAAGCATTTGCCCAAGAAGATGCGACGAAACAAGAGTATGAGATTATATTGAAACATATCGAGCGCATGAGACGCCTAGAGAAGCATCTAGAAGGAATGAACGCCAAGGCGGTTTTAACACTCTTGATGCAGCGTCTTCGCGAAGAGTCTATCGATGATGTTAGAGGCGGTAAGGTGACGGTTATGGGTCTGCTTGAGACGAGGGGCGTGCAATTCGACGCTATAATTATTCCGGATTTCAACGATGAGTATGTACCGCGCAGAAGCGATAAGGATATGTTTTTAAATACGACGATCCGAGAGTTTGCAGAGCTTCCTACGACGCAAGATCGTGAGAGATTGCAGCTTCACTACTATCATATGATCATGCACAATGCCAAAGAGGTGGCCATATCTTTCGTGAAATCTCAAGAGAGCCTGCCCTCACGTTTTTTGAAGCAGCTCGGAATCCCGATAGAGCAGAATTTTGATGAGACCTATCTACGCGAGATACTCTTTAAAGAGGGTAAATATATCAAAAGGGAGCAAGAGGAGATACTCTTGGAGCATGATTTCTCGCGCGTCATATTCTCCGCCTCATTGCTAAAAACGCTTTTGCAGTGCAAAAGAAGGTATTACTATCGCTATATAGCAAAATTAGAGTCTCACGAGATCCCAAAAGATATAGCAAAAGAGTATGAGATAGGCGATACTCTGCACAAAGCGCTTCAAAATCTCTATCAAGATAGTGCCGTGTTTACGAGCGTAGAGAGTCTCAAAAGAGCATTTGAACAAGAGCTGACTCAATTGACCAAAGATTCTGCATTCGATCGATATCAGCTAGAGCTCTATAAACAAAGATTTGAGTCGTTTTACCAAAATGAGATCGACCATTTTCATGAGGGATGGCATGTGAAAATGGTTGAGAGATCCCTTACGGGCGAATTTTGCGGAGTGAAGATATCGGGCAGAATAGATCGAATAGACGAGAGAGACTCTGAGCTCTTCGTGCTTGATTATAAAAGCGGCTCCTATCCGGAATATACGCTCAAAAACTATCACGAGGCGGATGACTTTCAGCTCGAGTTTTACTATCTGCTCGCTTCAAAGCTTGGAAGGGTAGCAAAGTGCGGCTATTATGATCTTGGCAGCGGAAAGATAGCCGTGTCGAACATGATTGAGCCAAAGCTTGAATTGCTGCAAAAACATATCAATGAGTTTCTTGCGCAAAAAGAGGTGAATTTTCAAATGTGTGACGATCTCGGCAAATGTAGATTTTGTGACTACAAGACTCTATGCGGGAGAGGCTAGAAATGTTCAAACAAAAACTGGCGTATGAGGCAAGCGCAGGGAGCGGTAAGACATTCATGCTGGTTGTACGCTATTTGAGTCTGCTCTTTAAAGGCGCCGACCCCTCTAAGATACTAGCCCTTACCTTTACAAACAAAGCGGCAAACGAGATGCAGGAGCGTATCGCCCATACTCTTGCGGAGTTAGAGGTGAGAGGCGAACTAGATGAGATCGCCAAAGTCACTCAGATGAGCAAAGAGGCGATACTTGCCCAAAAAAATGGTGTGCTGGAGCGTTTTATGCGTGCCAATACGAAGATAATGACCATAGATAAGTTCTTTGGGCAGATACTTCGAAAATTCTCCCTCTATGCAGGATTGATGCCCGATTTCACGACTATGAATGCACAGCATGAGATCAAGCTCCTGAACCGTTTTTTGCTTGAGGTCGATGTGGCGCACGAGATGCAAAACCTGATTGGGCTTTCGCTCCTTTTTAACAAACGTTTAGAAAATATCTTTGAGTTTTTGGAGGAGTTCTATACCAAAAAGAGCGAACTAAAGAGGTTCCTCTTTACGCCAAGGCGATTTGAACACTTCAGAGCTCAAGCTTTAGAAGAAGCATTCAAAATACAGGCGTTGGTCTTAGCCCATCCAAAGGCATCAAGCACCGCAAAAAACGGCGTACTTTTTGAGAGTTTCGAAGAGTTAAGATCAAAACCTTGGATAGTGCGTGAGAGCATGAACTACTCTACTTATGCTAAGTGCTATACACCCGAACTCGATAGATCTCTGTATAAAATCCAAGAGGCGATGCTCAACTACTACCGTGCCTATGAGGCCTCTCTCTTCGCATCTCTATGGAGGCTTTTGGAGATCTATGAGCGCTCAAAAAGAGTCCTCTTTAAAGAGGATTCGGAGCTGAGTTTCAATGACGTGAGTGCGCTGGTATTCTATCTCCTGCAAGAGCGTATCGATAGAGAGTTCCTCTATTTCAGGCTTGATGCCCAGATAGAGCATATCTTGCTTGACGAGTTTCAAGACACCAGCATCTTGCAGTATGAGATACTCAAGCCGCTTATATCGGAGATCATTTCGGGAGACGGAGTCTTTAGCGAGGGGAGTCTCTTTTTCGTAGGTGACGTCAAACAGTCGATATACCGCTTTCGCGGCGGCGTGAGCGCTCTGTTTCACACCGTAAGCAAAGAGTGCGGCACCGATGTAGAACCGCTTGTCACCAACTACCGCTCTAAGGGGCAGATAGTAGAGTTTGTCAATAGGGTCTTTGCCAGTAAGATACGCAACTATCAGAATCAAAGGGTTAAAGAGGGGGCCGAGGGCGGATATGTCGAGACGATCACGGATGATGATCCGCTTTTTTTGGCATGTGAAAAGGTGAGTGAGCTGATCGCTCTTGGGGCGGACCGTAACGAAATAGCGGTGCTGTGCGTCACCAATGCGGACGGCGAGAGCATCAAAGAGGCTTTGATCGGGCGCGGGGTCGAAGTGGTGACGGAGACAACGGCAAAACTGATCCATCAGCCCATCGTTCGGGCGCTTATCGAATACTTTAAATACATATATTTTGAAAAAGAGATATATAAAGAGAACTTCTTCGCACTTATAAAACGAAAGAGCACTGAAATAAAATCAACGAATAGGAACAAACGCCCCATAGAGCTTGCAAAGGAGGCAATAGAGCGCTACGGCTTGTTTGAGGGTGAAATGAATCTCATCAGGTTTTTGGAGATAGTACAAAACTACTCCGACCTTGAAGCGTTTTTATTCGAGTATGAGCGTATCGATGCCAATGCAGCGTCCAACGAGCTAGAGGGGGTGCGTGTGCTTACGATTCATAAGTCAAAAGGGCTTGAATATGAGCATGTCATCGTGATAGATCGCCTCAAAAATGGAAACAGACGAAGCTCTGCCATAATATATGAATATGAGGGCATAACCCTGCAGGGGCTCTTCTTGCGAACCTCTAAGCGCGAACTGCTCGATAAAGAGTATGCAAGAGCCGTTGAAAAAGAGAGGGAGCTTGAGGAGATCGATCTATTAAATACCCTCTATGTCGCCTTTACGCGCGCAAAAGAGTCGCTCTTTGTAGTGGCGAAGCCAAAAGGCTCTCTCTTTGAACCTTTGGAGCTTCGAGATGAATCCTACGGTCTCTTGGCATGTGAAAAGAAGAGAGAGAGAGCTCCTGCGATCCGCCGGACTCCGGCTAAATCGTTTCATGAGCTTTACTACGGTTCGCAGCTTGAACCGCTTGCAATGCCGAAGCGAAAAGAGGAGGATAGCAGAGCCGTTGAGTTCGGGATAGCAATGCACTATATGCT
>JACXUD010000149.1 GCA_014764025.1 Campylobacterota bacterium
TTGAACTCGGCGTATTTATCCTCTAAGATCGCCTCTCTCGCCTCTCTCATAAGGTTAAGGTAGTAGTGGAGGTTGTGAATAGTGGCAAGCCTAAAAAAGGTGATCTCACGAGCGCGGAAGAGGTGGTTGATGTATGCACGCGAATAGTTTTGGCATGTGAGACATTTGCACTCCGGGTCGATCGGCAGGGGGTCCTCTTTGTAGCTAGCTCCTTTGATGTTGAGCTTGCCGAAGCTGGTAAAGAGGGTGCCGTTTCTGGCGTTTCTTGTGGGCATGACGCAATCAAACATATCGATGCCGCGTTCAATGTTTTCGATAAGGTCTTCGGGCGTACCCACACCCATCAAGTAGCGCGGTTTATCAACGGGCATGTACTGCGTCGTGTGCTCGACCGTGTCGTACATCTCTTGGTTTGCTTCGCCCACGCTAAGGCCGCCGATAGCAAAGCCGTCATAGGGCAGTGCGCAAAGCTCGGTGGCGCTTTTGGTTCTAAAGGCTTTGTCGGTTCCGCCTTGGATGATGGCGAAGATGTTTTGATCCACCCCGATGCCTTGGGCTTGTTTGGCTCTAAAATACTCTATCGACTCCTGCGCCCATTTGGTGGTGCGCTCGATACTAAGGGCGATACGCTCCTGCGTTGCGGGGAGTGCCACAAGGTCATCAAGGATCATCATGATGTCGCTGCCAAGATTGAGCTGAATATCGATCACCTTTTTAGGGGTAAAGAAGTGTTTGCTGCCGTCTATGTGACTTCTAAACTCGATACCATCAGCCTTTAGTTTGCTCATGTCACTAAGGCTGAATGCCTGAAAACCGCCGCTGTCGGTCAAAAAGCTCTTTGGATAGCGTGTAAAACCGTGGAGTTTTCCCATCTTTGCCACCGTCTCATCTCCGGGGCGAAGATACATGTGGTAGGTGTTGGCTAGGATGATATCGGCACCGAGCAGATCGAGCACATCGTTGGCATCAAGACTTTTGACGCTTCCCACCGTGCCCACAGGCATAAAGACGGGCGTTTTGATCGTAGAGTGTGCCGTTTGAATCGTTGCGGCGCGAGCTTTGCCACTGGTTGCTTCAAGAGTAAATTGCATAGGAGTTCTTTCGTTGTTTTTTTGTGTAATTATAGCAGAGTCGGCATGTGAAACTTTTCACATGCCAAAATCCTATTTTTTTGAGAGTTTGGAGATAAGGGTATAAAAGAGCGGAATGAAGAGAATGGCGATAAAGGTCGCCGCTAGCATCCCTCCGATAATACCCGTTCCCAACGAATGACGGCTTGCCGCGCCCGCACCGCTGCTGAGCACAAGCGGCAATACACCCAGCGTAAAGGCAAGCGATGTCATGATGATAGGGCGCAGACCGATGCGCGCGGCTTCAAGCGCGGCGTCAAGCAGCTCCATTCCTTGCGAGCGTTTTTGCATCGCAAACTCGACGATAAGAATCGCATTCTTCGCCGCAAGCCCCGCAAGCACGAGCATCCCCACTTGAAAGTAGATGTCGTTTTGCTGCCCTGAGAAGTATGTAGCCATCACGGCGCCAAACGCCGCAAACGGAACGGCCAAGATGACCGAGACGGGGATGAGCCATCTCTCATAGAGCGCGGCTAGGATGAGATACAAAAAGACGATACCAAATCCAAACGCAAGCGCTCCGGCACTCGATACCTGTTTCTCTTGGTAGGCACTCCCGGTCCAGCTGATCGTATATCCCTGCGGAAGCGTTTCGTTGCACACCTCTTCGATGGCATGCAGCGCATCGCCCGAGCCATACCCCATAGCCGGCTGACCTTGTAGGTGCGCCCGTGCGATCTTGCACATAGAGCTCAAAACCGCCCGTAAGGCTCATACCGCGGATCGGCGGCGGAACGACGGCAAAAGAGAAGCCCTCACTCGTGCCAAAGAGCTGTTTGCTCAGGCGCGCTGCAATGGCAGAAGCCTCTTGCTCGGGTGATTGGCGCAGATCCCAATCTTTGAGCTTCACGATGGTCGCCATAGCGTGCGGGCACTGGTTGAAGGTCATAAAGTCCATTCCCACGAACTGGATGACGTTAGCGACGTTGGCGGTGTCTTTTGAGACGATATTATAGATCTCCTCTGCGAGCGCATCGGTGCGTGATAGCGAGACTCCGGGTGGGTTGTAGCTAAAGGCGAAGATGGTTCCTTTGTCTTCGGTTGGGACAAGACCGCCCGGAAGTGCTTTAAGTGTGCCGTAGGTCGCATAGATGAGCGCACCGAAGAGTAGAATCGTGAGCAGGCTATATCGGACGGTGAGCTTAAGCGCACTCGTGTAGCCGCGTGAAGCAAAGGCGAAAAAGTCGTTGAACCATTTAAAGAAGTATTTTGGCTCCTCGTGTTTTGGCTTGAGTATGATGGCGCAGAGTGCAGGGGTAAGTGTAAGCGCCACAAAACCCGATAGCCCCGGCGATATGACGATGGTGATGGCAAATTGCGATACATCTCGCCCGATAGACCGCCCAAAAAGGCGACGGGCAAAAAGACGGCACACAAAACCAACACGATAGCGACAAGCGCACCCGAGACCTCTTTCATGGCAAGCAGCGTCGCATCAAGAGGGCTTAGCCCCTCAGCCATGTGGCGCTCGACGTTTTCGATAACGATAATAGCGTCATCCACGACGATGCCGATGGCTAGGACAAGCCCGAAGAGCGTGAGCAGGTTGATACTGAACCCTAACGCGTAGATCCCCATAAAAGCCCCGATGATCGAGACGGGAACCGCAAAGAGAGGGATAAGCGTGGCGCGGAAGTTCTGCAAAAAGAGGTAGATGATGAGCGTAACGAGCAGCATCGCCTCGATAAAGGTCTTGATGACCTCTTTGATCGATATCTCGACGAAATCGGTGATGTCATACGGGATAATATACTCCACATCGCTCTCAAAATCCTTGCTGATGCGCTCCATCACTTTGCGAACCTCTGCGGCGGTCTGCATCGCGTTGGCACCGCTTTGCAAAAATAGCCCCATCGGAACGGCAGGGGCGTTGTTGAGCTTGGTCTTCATGTCATAGCTCTGCGAGCCCAGCTCGATGTTTGCCACATCTTTGAGGCGCAGTGCGTTCGTGCCGACGCTAGAGCGAAGAGTGATCTCGCCAAACGCCTTCGGGTCACTCAGACGGGAGGGCGATTCAAGGGTGTAGGTGAACATCTCCGCAGACTTAAGCGGTTCGCTTGCGAGTTTGCCCGCGGCGTACTGCTCGTTTTGCTCTTTGATGGCTTGGATCACCTCGTTGATGCTGATGCAAAAGGTTATTTCAAGCAAAATTCCGACTACGCAGAGATGATTCACATGCCGAACTTGGTCTATTCGCCTATTTCATGAAGTAGTTCGAGCACTTTTGTTTCGATAGCGTCTCTGATGATACGAACTTCGTGCATAATCTCTTCATGGCTGCCTTGAAGTTCGGACGGATCGCTAAAACTCCAAGCTAGACGTTTATGCACACCCGGAAATATAGGGCATTTTTGCGATGCCTCATCACATACGGCGATGATATGACTATAGGTATTTCCCTCTTTGTAGAGATTAAAGACCGATTTGGTTTGATTATTCGATATATCTATTCCTCTCTCTTGCATCGCTTCGACGACATAAGGGTTGAGTTTGCCCGGAGAGATACCCGCGCTTGCGGCATGTGAAATTGTTGCGTGATGGTTGAAAAATGCTTCTGCCATTTGGCTTCTTGCGCTGTTGTGAATACAAACAAATAGAACTTTTATCATAGTTCATCTCCGTTAATTAAGTTGCATTGAACTATAGCAGATGTAGATAAATATATCAACATATCTTGATGCTTTGTAATAATTTGGTTACAATGAAATTTAGGAGTAGAGATGGAAACCTATTTTCTTGCGCTGCTTGAATCCTCAGACCCGATATGGCTCTTTTTTGGGGCTTTTGGAGCCGGTACGCTCACGGCGATCGCGCCTTGTTCGCTTGTTTCCGTACCACTTTTGGTGGGTAGTTCGGTCGCACTCACACAAGATCTAAGCGGCAAAAAAAGAGCGCTCTACACATACGCTTTTGCTTCGCTTTTTGCTTTAGGCGTTATGCTGAGTTTCTCTATCTTAGGGTTTATCGTGGCAAAGTTCGGCGGGTTCTTCTCGATCGCTCCCATGTGGGCCTACATCTTGGCCTCACTCTTTAGCATTTTGATCGCCTTGTATGCTTTTGGCGTACTCGGCGAAGTCGATAAATCGGGTCTGATGCGTCGTTTTATCCGTTATAGGCTCTTGGGCGGATTTATCATCGGTATGATTTTTGGGCTTGTGAGCACTCCATGCGCCTCCGCACCGCTTGTTGCCATCGTGACTCTTGCCGCCAACAGCGCTATATCTACGCCTATGGGCTGACTCTTCTCTTTGCGCTTGGGCACTCTATGCTCCTTTTAGCGGCGGGTATTTCCGTCGGTTTTGCTCAAAGCGTCGTATCAAACCGTTTTTTAAACCTGCTCTCTACCTATCTTAACAGAGCTTTTGCGCTTATGTTTTTTGGGTTTGGGGTCTATTTTGCTTACGCGGCACTGCTGCAATTTTAGGAGTTTTTATGAAGGTTTTCGTTTTCGTTTTTCTTTTTTTAGGTTCGCTTTTCGCGCAAGACGAGATGCTCAAAGAGAGCAACTACGAGTTTGTCGCCCAAAGCATCGGCAAAGGCAA
>JACXUD010000150.1 GCA_014764025.1 Campylobacterota bacterium
CTTATCGGCGCAAACGGTGCCGGAAAGACGACTTTTCTAAAGATCCTCAGCGGGCAAGTCGATGAGTATGAGGGTGATGTGATCGTCGAGAATGGACTCAAAGTAGGTGTTCTAGGACAAAACCAATACGCATTCGAGACATTCACCATTGCCGATGCGGTACTCTACGGAAACAAACGCCTCTATGACGCCATCAAAGAGAAAGAGGAGATCTACATGAACGGCGATTTCGAGGATGACGCCGTCAATAATCGCCTTGCAGAATTAGAGACGATCTGTGTCGAAGAGGACCCGACATACGAGTATGACGTAAACATCGCAAAAGTGCTCGCAAACGTGGGTATCCCTGTCGAGCAGCATACGGAGCTGATGAGCACGCTTGACAGTGCCGACAAGTTCAAAGTGCTTCTAGCACAAGTGCTCTTCCCAAAACCCGACGTACTCTTCTTGGATGAGCCTACCAACAACCTTGACATCGACACGATCAGCTGGCTCGAGCATGAGCTTCAACGCCACGAAGGTACTATGGTGGTCATCTCGCACGACCGTCACTTCCTCAACGCCGTCGTAACGCACATCCTTGACGTTGACTTCCAAAAGATCCGTGAGTTCACTGGAACGTATGACGACTGGTATATCGCCGCAAACGTCATCGCAAAACAGCAAGAGCTGGAGAACGCGAAAAAACAGAAAGAGAAAGAGCAGCTTGAGGCATTCGTTCGCCGATTTAGCGCGAATGCATCAAAAGCCAAACAGGCTACTTCGCGTCAAAAACAGCTTGAAAAACTTGTTATCGAAGATATCAAGCCCTCTTCTCGCCGTGACCCGAGCATCGTCTTCAAACCAAAGAGAACTATGGGGGATGAGGCGCTCAATGTAGTCAACATCAACCACTCATATGGCGATAAAGAGGTGCTTAAAAACATCAGCTTCCGCATCGAGCCGGGCGAAAAGATCGCTCTTATCGGGCCAAACGGTGTGGGTAAAACGACACTCGTTAAAATTTTAATGGAAGAGATGAAGCCAAGCGGAGGGGGAGAGGTACATTGGGGTGCGACCATCGAGAACAGCTACTTCCCGCAAGACACCGCAGATATCATCAAAGGCGATAGCACACTCTATGACTGGCTTCGCGCATTCGACCCAAAAAGAGAGATCGCAGAGATCCGAAACTGTCTTGGACGTATGCTCTTTAACGGTGAGCAGCAAGAGAAGTCGGTCGTGAGCATCTCAGGGGGTGAAAAACACCGTATGATGCTCAGCAAGATGATGCTTGAGGGCGGAAACTTCCTCGTACTCGATGAGCCTTCCAACCACCTTGACCTTGAAGCCATCGTAGCGCTTGGAGAGGGGCTTTTTGAGTTCAAAGGCAACGTCATCTGTGTCTCTCACGACCGTGAGCTACTTGACGCTTTTGCAAACCGCATCATCGAGCTTCGCGCCGATGGAAGCTATGTTGACTTCAAAGGAACTTATGAGGAGTTCGCAGAGGCTAAAGAGGATGGAAAAATCTAATGGCAAAGTATAAGAACTTCTTAGGGCTTGGGATCGCGGGCAACTTTGCACTTCACCTCGCACAAGCCGGCGAGCTGGAGGATTTCAAAAACATCATCACGGCGGACGAAGCGGCACCGAAGGGGATGTTCCCCTTCTTTTTGCCGACTCCGGCACCCGGAAGCGACGTGCCTGAGCTTAAAGCAAAACCGATGCTTCACAACTACCCGTTATCAAGCGAATATATCAAACTTCCCAACGAAGAGCTCAATATCCAAGCAGAGCCTGAAGTCGGCCTTATCTGTGAACTTGAGTATGCTGCGGACAAACTTGTTTCGATCAAGCCGACCTATTTCGGTGCTTACAACGACTGCTCTATCCGTGTAGCCGGTGCCAGCAAAATCAGCGATAAGAAGAACTGGGGCGAGAACACAAAAGGTCTGAGCAACTCACTTATCGCAATCGACAACTTCAGTGCGGGCGGGGTTATGGACAACTACTCAATTGCTAGCTTCTTGCGCCGCGGCGATGAGACGCACGCTTACGGCGAGGATGTAGAGCTTTTAGGGTATAGCTACTTCTATGAGAAGCTGCTTGAGTGGATGCTCAACCAGATCAATACACAAGAGGATTTCGGTCCGCTTGAGCCCCTGCATGAGTACATCGTAGCGTGTAACAAACCAAAAAACGCCATCATCAGCATCGGGGCTACGCGCTACACCGAGTACGGTGAACACACTTTCTTAAAAAAGGGTGATGAAGTGGTCATCGTCGTTTACAACAACAAAGAGCTTAGTGCAAAAGATGTGGCTGCGAAGGTTGCCGATAAAACTCTAAACGCTACTTCAAGCATCTCGATCCTTGCACAAAAAGTGATCTGATGAGCCGCGGCACGAAGCTTGACCTCTTTATCGGTGCCGAAATAGAGGATGGCTGGGCAGAGGTCGTTGAACGTAAAAGCGAAGTGAGCAGTGCTGTTTTAGAGCCGTCAAAACATATGCTCGTCTTCAAACGCGAAAAGCGACGCGGCAAAGTCGTGACGCTTGTGGGCGAGTTTCACATGCCGCAAAACGACTGTAAGGCTCAGCTAAAAGAGATCAAAAAACTCTTCGGCTGCGGAGGCACGTACAATGATGGCTGGATGGAGTTTCAGGGCGAACTTCAAGAGAAGCTCAAAGCCGAACTGCAAAAACGGGGTTTTCGTTTTAAGAAGTAGCGCTTCGCATTAAGCGCTTAGTCGTTCATCATCCTCTTCTACACGAAGCGTCGTCGTTTCGCTCACCTCCGTACTCATCACGAATCTGTTTCTTCCGCCCTCTTTTGCCTCATAGAGCATCTTGTCTGCCGTCGATATAAGCACCTCATCGCTCAAAGCCTCATCGGCGACGGTACAGACCACCCCGATAGAGACGCTCATAAACTGATGCACCCTGCTGCCGCTATGAAGGATTTCACGACGCAATACGGCATCACAGATCGTTTTGGCCATCTTGGCACTATTATGCTCATCCGTATCAACAAGGAGTATCCCAAACTCCTCGCCGCCTAGACGAAAGACAAAATCGCTTGGCCGTTTAAGAGTATCGCGCAGTACCTTTGCCACCGTTTTAAGGGCGAAATCCCCTTCGATATGGCCGTATGTATCGTTATATTGCTTGAAATAATCTATATCGAGCATCATAAAGGTGATATAGCTGCGGCTTCGCTTTGCTCGTTTGAACTCTCTCTCATAGATAAGATTGAAGTAGCGTCTGTTATGCAATCCCGTAAGCGAGTCGGTGTAGGAGACGCTCTCTAGTTTCTTGTTCGCACGGCGCAGTTTTTGAGTAGCGATCTCAAGATTGGTGTGGTCGTTTTGAATGCTTTTAAAGACATAGAAGAGCACCGCCAAAACACCCGACACTATGGCAAAGAGGGCAAACCCTATCTCTTTGAGCGTATCATCGTACTTGGCCAAAAAGCTTCGGCGCTCATATCTGGCAACCTCCGTCTCGTATATGATCAGCTTTTTGAGTATGTTATGGATATTGAGCAGATTTTTCTCTAACGTCATGATAGAGATTTTTTGAATATCCGCTCCGCTTTGAAGCGCCGAAATAATGCGTAAGAAGTAATCGTTCATGCCTGTAAGCTCCAGCGCGGCATACTCCACGTACTGCATCTCCTCTATACGCTTGAAGTGCGATTCGTAGCTTCCCCAGTACTTCTCGATTTTACCGATCCCGTTTTTTATCTCGATGATCGCCTGATCCTGGCTGATCTCGCCGCTTTTGGCTTTATAGAGCGTTGCGGCGAGCGTACCGTGGTAGGTCTGAACGATCTCGTTGAGTTCGTTGATAGGAATAAGCGAGCCGAAATAGAGCGAGTCTATATTGCGCTTCATAGCGTTGATATTGAGCGCACCCACGATGCCTACGCCCACAAGCCCCAAAGTGATAAGAAGAAATAGGAAAAAGAGCTTGCTTCGCAATTTGAGTGCTTCAAGAAACTGCATCCTATCTCCTTGTCGGCACCTCTAAAAAACCTGCACGGTTTGAGAGCTGCCATTATCTCATTAGAGCTCTAAAAGCAACTAATATGCCACAATCCGGGCACAATTGCTTTAAGGCGTGAAACTATCCTGCTATAGGCTCTTTTCAGGCAGAGAAATTTTTCGGGTAAAAAAATATCAAAGCTTTCTGTGATAACCATTTTGCTAAAATGCACGCTTCAAATCAAAATATATGGCAAAATGCAATGGCAAAAAGAGAATTTAAAACCAAACGACTTCAACAAATCATTAAAAATATCGCCGACGACTTTCGCTTCTCAAACGAGATGGGCGACTATGCGCTGCTCTTTTACAAAGCACACACCAACGGCGTTATCAACGGCTCTGAGATCGATCAGATGCTCGAATATGTTACGACGGGACTAGAGGAGCTCGAAAAGAGTATAGAGTGGCGCAAAGAGTTCCTAAAAGAGAACGAGAGCTTTAACGAACTGCAGATGCTCAACAACCTCAAAACGATCGAAGAGGAGTATATAGAGCTCCGAGATTTTTTAAAGAAGAGATGATTATGGAACATAAAGCAATTCAGACCAACAGCTACCTAGACAATAGCGAGATAGAGCAGCACCTAGCCAACGTAGAGTATATCATTATGACGGCTCCGGCTCCCGAGAAATTTGCA
>JACXUD010000151.1 GCA_014764025.1 Campylobacterota bacterium
ATTTAAGAGGGAGCAAGCTTGAACAAACACTCTGAAGTACTGGCACGAAAATACCGACCAAAGAGCTTTGATGAGCTCATAGGCCAAGAGACTATCGCTCAAACACTCTCTCTTGCTTTAGATTCCGAGCGTCTCTCTCACGCCTACCTCTTCTCGGGGCTTCGCGGCAGCGGCAAGACCTCTACGGCGCGTATCTTCGCCAAAGCACTCATCTGCGAAAAGGGGATCACCCACAAACCGTGCGGCGTCTGTTCCAACTGTACCATGGCCATCGAGAACCGCCACATGGACATCATCGAGATGGATGCCGCCTCGTCGCGCAAGATCGACGATATCCGCGATCTCATCGAGCAGACCAAATACCGCCCTGCCGTTGCGCGTTTTAAGATATTCATCATCGACGAAGTCCACATGCTCACAAAAGAGGCCTTCAACGCCCTTTTAAAGACCCTTGAAGAGCCGCCGAGCTATGTCAAGTTCATCCTTGCGACGACCGACCCGCTCAAACTCCCTGCTACGATACTCAGCCGTACACAGCACTTTCGCTTCAAACGCATCGCCCATAACAAGATCGTCTCGCACCTCGCACACATCCTCAGCCTTGAGGGTATCGAGTACGAAAACGGCTCTTTAGAGATATTGGCGCGCAGCGGTAGCGGAAGCCTACGCGATACGCTCACGCTGCTTGACCAAGCCATCATCTACTCTAAAGGCTTTGTGGATATCAAGACCGTCACCGATATGCTCGGCCTTATCGACCCCAACTTCATCGAGGCGATCTTTAACGCGATCTTTGCAAAAGAGTACGCACGGGTCGTGACATATATCCAAGAGCTAGAGGATTATGAGGCCGAAGTGGTCGTAGATGAGTTCATAGCCTACCTCAAAGAGCGCATGTACAATCATGACCCGCTCTTCTCGACCCTGGTGCTTGATAGATTCTTTAGGATTCTCAGCGACGCCAAATCGCTCTTTAGCATCAATGCCGAGAGCTCCTTCGTGCTCTCTTTGGTCTTTTTTAAGATGATCGAGGCGCTTCGCGTCAAAGAGATAGACCAGATGATCGAGTCATTGCAAAAGGATGTACAGCGCCCGCAGAGCATCTCGCTTGAGAACTCTTTGAAGGAACCAACAGCACCGAGATCAGAGCCTTTGGAGCGTGCAGATACCCCTGAACCGATAAGAGCTCCTCAGCCGTCGCAGATAGACGAGAACGAACAGAAGTTTCATAAACTCATCGCACTTATCAAAGATCGAAACAGCGAACTTGGGGAGTGCTTTGGCAATCAAGTCAAGTACCTCTCGTATGAAAATGAAACGCTCACATGGGAGAGCTGTGCCGATGATGAGTGCAAAGAGAGACTCAAGCACGGCTACCCTATCATCCGTCACTTCGTCCAAGAGCTCTACGGCATCGCAACTAAAATAAAGGCCTCACCCTGTAGCCGCGAAATCCTAAAAAGCGAGCCCGAGCCCGAATCTTCACATGCCGATACCTCGGCCGATATGGAGGAGTTCCAATCTCCGAGCATGTACGAAGATACGCAGATAGGCGGAAGTGCCAGCTGTATAACCAACTGTGCCGATGCGAACGAAGGGGTAAAAGAGTTTGACAGAGATGCCATTTTGCAAACACCTATGGTGCAAAAGGCCATCGAGATATTCGAAGCAAAAAAACTCACCGTCCAAGAGAAGATCTAATCTCTTTTCACATGCCCTCTTTTTCAAAAAAGAGCTCATTGGCACAGAGCCCCTGCTCTTCGCAAAAGAGAAGCAGCTGCTCATAAGGGATGGCGTTTCTTCTTTTAATGGTCGCAAAGTAAGATTGCGAAACCCTCAGCGCGTCGGCCACCTCTTTATCCAGTACCTTTCTTCGCTTGCCTTTTGCCAAATAGAGTTTGAGCCTCTTAATAATTGCATGAAAATCTCTCATCTACACCTCGTCTTTTCTAAGGCTAAGTGTAATTAAAATCTTTTTCACATGCCAAAAATATGGCACGATGCTATTTTTTTCGCATTGTCTCTATCGAAAAACTAAAAGTAGAGCCTTTACCGTACTCCGACTCTATCTCAAGCTCGCTGCCGTGCATCTTGAGCACGTAGCTCACCATCGCAAGCCCTAAGCCCATAGAGTTGTCCCACGTATTCTTCTTGACTCGGTAGAACTTCGAGGTCACCTTCTCTAGATGCTCCTCTTGAATGCCGACCCCTCTGTCAATCACGCAGACGCGTTTTGAATCTATCACCACTTTGACATCTACCTGAGAGTATTTCAAGGCATTGTCGATAAGGTTGTTGAGCACCAGTTCGATCATCGTCTTATCGGCATTTAAGATCACCTCTTGGGCTTCTAAAAGGATGCTCTGTTCTCTGTATTTTGGCGCCAACGTCGTAATGACCTCTTGAGCGAGCTGCTCTAGATGAAACTGTGTCGGCTTGATCTCAAGGTCATTGTTCTCAAGCTTGACCGAAAGAGCCAATCGATCCAGCATCTTTGTCATCTTCTCGGAGTTGGTGATAATCCTGCCCAAGAAGCGCTCGCGTATCGCCCCGGAGAGCTCAAGGTCGTCTTTGAGCGTCTGTGCGTACCCAAGCACCGAGGCAAGCGGATTTTTAAACTCGTGCGAAAGTGCCGAGAGGATATCGTTGCGCTGCTTATTCATCAGACGCAGTTTCGCCGTGTACTTTCGCTTTTGCTTCTCGCGGTTCTTGAGCCGCTTGACCAGATTCTTCAAGAGCTGTGAGATATGCAAGAACTCATAGAAGTATCTGATCTGCATCGGATAGGTGTAGTTCTTATTTGAGATGTTGTCCAAAAATATCGTGAGCTGCTCCACATCGTGGACGATGCGCCGACTAATGCTTTTTGAGACCAAAAATGCGATGAGAATGATAACGCTAAAGACCAAAAGCAGCTTCGACCAGAGCTCATAGAAGTTGCTCATGACCCTATCGAGCGGTATCGCCAGACGTACATAGATGTGAGTCCCCCCCATGATGATCTTTTTTGCTACAAAGAGATGATCGACCTTGAGGGTATTGGAGTAGCGGATGATATAGCCAAACTCGTTATTATTGGCCTGCATCACCTCATAGCGGTTGCCGTGATTGTCCATACCGCTCTTATCGGTATCCGATTCTGCAATGATCTCTCCGTCGCTGTTGATGATCGTAACGCGTAACGCGTTTTTGGACTTCACCTCCCCTACATACTTATCGATATCTTTTTGACTCTCGATATTGAGTTCAATGACGTTAATGACACTCTCGAGGTGCTCTTTGCTGTACTCGATGACGATATCTTTAAGAACGATATAGCTGATGATGCTCGATGCCAAAAGCGCACCCGCAAAGAGCAGGAGGAATTTGATGATGAATATTTGGTGGATTTTTAGCACAGTTTATACCCGATGCCGCGTACCGTTTCGATGTAGTTTTTGCTCTTGTCGGGGTCGATCTTCTCTTTGAGACGATTGATGGCGACATTGACGGTTCTGTATTGGTAGAACTCGCCGTCTTGCCACACGTGTTCCAAAAGATAGTCACGGTCCAAAACCGAGTTTTTATTCAGAATGAATTCGCTGAGCAGATCGAACTCCAGCTTGGTGACGTCAACCTTCACGCCATCGACGCTCAGTGTCCGAGAGCTCTTGTCGAGCACGAGATCACGGTGTGTGAGCGTATCGCTCACACCCACCTTGGATGTGCGTTTCAAGACCGCTTTGACGCGCAGCAGAAGCTCTTTCATGTTGAAAGGCTTTGTGATGTAGTCGTCACCTCCTCTATCAAACCCCTCTTCGATATCGCTGTCGCTGTTTTTGGCACTTAAGAATATAACGGGTGTCTCAATGCCGTTTGCACGCATTCTCTGCACGAACTCGCTCCCCTCCATCCCCGGAAGGTTGCGATCCATGATAAGAAGATCGATATCCTCTTCATCAAGCAGCTGTTCGACTTTTTTGGCGTTCATAAATCCGATGGTCTCAAAGCCCTCTTTACCGAGCGTATATTCAAGCAGCTCTAAAAGGTCCTCTTCATCCTCTACGATTACGATCTTGGGATTCATTCCGTCTCCTTTATTTCATGCAATGATTTTATCAAAAAAAACGCTTTATAATAGTTAAAGTAGGCATGCTTTATAATGAGGAAAATAGGGCAAGGAGCAGAAGATGTTTATTTCAACATACGCAACGTATCTAAATACTCAGATTGTTCCAAAAAATGAGCGTATCAAAGAGAGTTCGTCCACTGAACGTTTCAATCTGCCTAGACGAGGGGTTGCTGATGCCGCGGTTCAAAAAAGCTCCGCTTACACCGAGCTTCCGGTAAACTACATCTCTGATTTCAAAGCGCTCAGCAACAAATTTTTGGTAGCCAAAAGCCTCTATCAAAAAGAGGAAGGCGCAACCGCTTCAAAACAAAAAGAGCCGCTTGAGGAGTACAGATCGCGCGATACGCAGATCAAAGCGCAAAGCTCCTACGAAGATAATCAGCTCTTCTTTACGCAGTGGATGCCGCAGCTTCGACACACCCTTGACCAAACCCCTAAAATCGAGATGGGTGTTCCTAAAGAGCTGCAACTCTCTCAAGAGCGCCAACTCCGCCAAGCGATGATAAGCACCTACGTCGCTAACGACAGATACTATCAGCGCACCGTCTC
>JACXUD010000023.1 GCA_014764025.1 Campylobacterota bacterium
CCACTATTGACCAAAATACCCCAAAGCGAGAGGGCTTTGAAGATGAGAGCATGGTTGATTTTATGGCGGGTGCGGGGGTGAGCTATCTTGGATGGAGTGCAAACTCAGAGGTAAGCAAAAATGGCAACACCTACGCAAGCGCCGAATATGAGATCTCGAACTCGCTCTATAAAGAGCTCTATTTCCAAGGGCGTATCGGCGACTATCAGCTCGCCATCAGCTATGCACAAAACGAAGCAGAGAAAAAAGGCGGCCTTACAAAAAAAAGCCTCTCAATTACTCAGCGCGTTCATTGATCTTCACGGCTTGGTATCGGATTCAAGCTCGCTGAGAATCGCCTATACCAAAGGGGAAGTAAACGGCATCACGACCTTTAAGGATAAGAGTTACGGCGGCACGAGTGTGACGCCAAACGGGGATATTCAGGAGTTCACCACCTCATTGGAGCGCATTGGGCTCTTGAACATGGCAGAAAAAGGGCTCTATTACGGTCTTGAATATACATCGTTTCAAACACCTGCCGCCGTAGGCTTCTCCAACAGCTCCAAAGCCATCGAATATTACGGGCTGGACAAGGCAATGAAGATGCAAAATTATGAGATAGTCATCGGCTACGACACCGCCGCCTATGCAAAACGCTACGAGAGCGACTTTGAGAGTTTTTATCTGCAAGGGATGTTCGGGATCGGTGCGAGTATCTACGATCTCTCTAGCGACATCAAAGAGCGCGTGGAGAGCCTGAGCAATAAATCGATTCTGAGCTCCACATACTCACTTGTACTTGATGCGGAAGTCGATCTTGGCTACATCTGGCAGAAGCGCTTTAAAAGTGTGCGCGGAATTGGATATTCGATAGAGCTCGGTGCGAAGGTGCGGGGTATCTACACAGGAATCGGTCAGAGCAGTGATAGCGACTCTAGCATCAATGCAAACGAGCTTAAAATGGAGATGAGCCGCTACGATATCTGGTACGGCCCATACAATATAGTGTTTTAATAGCCGTTATCCTTGCCATTATCAGTTTTGGCTATAATCACCAAAACTTTTGCAAGGATTTCCCGTGGAACTGCTTAAAAAAATCTTCTTACCCATAACGGCAACGCTTCGCTTTATCTCTGAACACTTCAAAGCGCTTCTCTTTGTTCTCTTACTCGTTTTGCTCTTCGCCCCTGCAAGCGAAGATGAGCTCAAACCAAATAATCTAGAGCATATCACTCTGGTAGGGCCTATATTTGAGGCTTCCGAACTTGTGGCTCAGATCGAGGAGCTCACGGATGACGATAGCATCAAAGGCGTTTTGGTAGAGGTCAATTCACCCGGCGGTGCAGTTGCCCCATCCATTGAGATCGCCTATGCCATCAAAAGGCTTCAAACCAAAAAACCGGTGGTCGTCTATGCAAGCGGCATCTTGGCAAGCGGAAGCTACTACGCTAGCATCTGGGCAGATAAAATAGTCACCAATCCGGGGGCGATGGTAGGCAGCATCGGCGTTATCTTGGAGGGGGCCGATATCAGCAAACTGATGGAAACTATCGGTGTAAAGACGCAGACCATTCAGGCCGGAAAGTATAAAAAAGTGGGAACGATGGATAGAGCGTGGACCGATTATGAGGTCAATGAGCTCAACAAAGTTATCCAAGGAACCTATCAGATGTTCGTAGCCGATGTCGCCTCGGCACGCGGGCTTGACGTGAACAAAAGTGATCTTTACGCCAATGCGCACATCTTTACCGCCGCTCAGGCAAAAGATGTAGGGCTTGTGGACACTCTGGGCGTTTTATATGATGCTAAAAACGAGGTCATAAAACTCAGCGGTGTAGCAGAGCCGATCTGGAACCAAGAGGATAAGTTCGAAAAGTTCATGAAAAAGCTCACCAGCGAAGCGGTCTCGAACCTGCATATCTACTTCCCTGCAATCACATTACGCTAAACTCACATGCCGAAATTCGGCATGTGAGAATAATTACTCTCTTTTAGTAACTCTCTTTTGAAATAACCTTTGCGGTGATCTTCACTCGCTCGCTCATGGCGCTGAACTCATCATCTTGGCTCAATTCGCCCAATGAGACCACTCTGCCCTCTTTGGAGAGCTGAGCAAACCCTTTTTTCTCTTTAAAGGCGGGATTGTTATTCTCAAGATTCGTTCTCAGCGATGCCAAGCGGCTCTTTTTATCGTTCATCACGCTCTGTATGGCATGTGAAAATCGCGGCTCCAAGAGTGCAATTTCGCGTTTGAATGATGTCAGTTTAAAATTAAATTGCGCTCTGAACTGTTCTTGCAGGCGCTTTAGCTCCTCGCGCTGCATCGCCACCTTTTTCTCTATCGAGTGTTGCACGAAAGAGTTTTTGAGATGTTCCAGTGCAACTCGTTTTGCCAAGAGCCTTTGGCGCGTTATCCGCTCCATCTGTGAAGCGTAGCTATCAAGCGTCTGAAATAGCTCGTTGGTATCGGGCAGAGCCAAAAGCATCGCGGCACTCGGCGTCGCGGCACGCACATCGGCCACGAAATCGCTGATGACCCAGTCTATCTCATGCCCCACAGCTGAAATTACGGGAGTATGTGCATGAAAGACGGCATCGGCGACCATCTCTTCGTTAAAGCACCACAAATCCTCTATGCTGCCGCCGCCGCGCCCCGTTATTATGAGATCATAGTTTTGCGAATCGGCGTAGGTTATGGCATGTGAGATCTGCTCTGCCGCTCTCTCACCCTGCACCAAGACATCATAGAGATCAAGTTCTATAAGCCTATAACGGTGGTTGGCGACACGAAGCATATCCTGCAGTGCGGCACCTGTAGCAGAGGTGATTAAAGCGATTCGTTTTGGGAATTTCGGAAGCGGCTTTTTTCGTGAGGGGTCGAAATAGCCCTTTTGGGAGAGCTTCTCTTTAAGCTGCTCGAACGCTAAAGCGAGTGCGCCCCGTCCTGCCGGCTCGATGTTAAAGGCGTTGAGCTGATACTCGCCGCGAGGTTTATAGAGGCTCAGCGCACCCTCAAGCACCACTTTAAGCCCCTCTTTGAGCTCGAAACGAAGCTTTGTAGCATTGCCGCGAAACATCACCGCTTTGATAGAGGATTCGGCATCTTTGAGTGTAAAGTAGATATGCCCGCTATTGTGGAAGGTGATGCGCGATAGCTCCCCCTCCACAAAGACCCTTGAAAAGGTGCCTTCTAAAAGGGATTTGATCTGCTCGTTAAGAGCCGAGACGCTCAGCGTGTACATTACTTCTTGCGTGCAATGATAAGCGTAGAGATATCCATAGAGAAGCTTTTTGCATAGAGCACCTCAAAGCCCGCATCGACAAGCTCTTGCTTCATGTTATCAACCGTCAAGAAGCCCTCGATCGAGTTTGGCAGATACTCATAGGCTTCTAGGTTTTTAGAGATGAAGCCGCCGATTTTTGGCAAGATTTTGTTCATATAGAAATCTCTTATTTTGCCAAGCAGCGATGGGTTCTCGTTCTTCATGAACTCCAAGATGACGACAAGACCTTTATCTTTTAGTACGCGGTTGAACTCACGCAGCGCCTCTTGACGCTCTACGACGTTTCGAATACCGTATGTGATGCTGATGATCTCGGCGGTTGCGCCGCTAAGCGGGATCTCAGTCGCTTTTGCGATGTGATAGTTGAACTTCGGGAACTTTTCGCGTGCCACATCGACCATCCCTCGCGAGGGATCGACGCCGATGATCTCGCCCACAGCCACGCCGGCCACTTCGCTGCGGCTTCTCCAGTAGTCCATCATATCGCCCGTACCGCATGCGACATCGACGATCTTATCGATAGAGTCTTGACCCATGAACTCCAGTGCCAAATCACACGCCTTTTTTCTCCAGCTTCTATCCACACCCATACTCATGACACGATTCGCCGTATCATACGTCGGGGCGATATTATCAAACATCGAAACGATCTTCTCTTGTCTATCCATTGTTTCTCATCCTTTTCATCCAGAGGATTATATCTTCTGCTTCTTTTCTTGAATTTAAAATCTCAAACTTATTGGCATTTTGAAAATGCATCGACCCGCCGATAGTTGGAGCCACATAACACAAATATCTATCTGTGATCTCTTTTGTAAGTTCAAAGAGCTTCTCACCGCCCTCTATCATAATGTGTTTATACTCTTTTATCACATCAAACGAATCGCTTATAATAACCCTTCGATTGGGTACGTTAAAGAGGGGAATGGTTCTATCGAACTCTTTTTGTCGAGAATATATGAGCACGTCGGGTGCTTTTCCATCCACAAGCCTTGCATCAAGCGTGGGTCTATCGGCACGGACACTCTCGCCGCCGATCACTAGCAGATCGCATACGTTACGAAGTGCATGAACATGAGTACGCGAATCTTTCGAGCTTACGATACCGTTATCAAATGTACCGTTGAGTCTCTGCGCCCACTTAAAGAAGATAAACGGCCTCTTCTGCCACATTACAAACGGCTCTAAGAGCGCATCGCATTCATCTTTAAGAATTCCCGTCTCAACTTCAACTTCACATGCCAAAAGTTTCTGATTGCCGCAGGCCGCTATCGGGTTGACGTCAAGTGAGCCGACAAAGACCTTGTCAAATCCAAGGGCACCGACAAGATCCGCACATGAGGGTGTTTTGCCCACATGCGAGCATGGCTCTAACGTCGTGTAGAGCGAAGCGCCGTGAAAGATATTGTTATGATTTTGAAGTAAAAAGGCGTGAATCTCTTGGGAACTTTGGCATGTGAGAATTGAGTTGTCTTGCGTGAGTGCGAAATATGCGCTTTTGAGCGCTTCTACCTCCGCATGGGGCTGACCCGCTTTTTTGTGTGCATCAACGGCTAAAAGCCTGCCCTCTTTGTCTAAAATAGCGGCACCTACCGCAGGATTTGGATATGTTAGACCTTGATACTTCCACGCCTCAGCCAAGGCGAGGCTCATGTAGAAGTTATGATCGATTACCATTCAAAGTATGTTCTGGCTTTTACGACACTCTCAAAAGGAAACTCTACTGCCCCCTCTTTTGTCTCAAGCTTGATCGTATTGGCCTCAACACCGACAAGTCTGCCCTCATACGAGAGTTTATCTTTGAGCTTGACTTTTACAAGCTCACCGATAGATTTTTCAAAGTGTGAAAGCGTCGTAATTTTACGTTCAACACCCGATGTGCCTACCTCTAAACGATAATCTCCGCCAACAGGCGGGGTGACGTCAAGCATAGGCGAGATAAGGTGCGTCAGCTCGACACATTTGTCCATATCGACTCCGCCTTGTGTTTTGTCTTTTGGCATCACGCTTACACGGAAGATAGTCTCTGCATTCTCATTGACTATACCGATATCATACAGGGCAAGTCCAACCGACTCGACAAGTGTTTCAATCTCTTTCTCCAGGCTCATTCACGCTCCTTTGCAATTTTTTTAAAGAGCTCTTCAATGTTTTTTGATCTCTCGAACGTATCATCGAAAACAAAGGCAAGTTTAGGAGAACGAAACCACCCTTGGTCTTTCATGATATAGTCTTCGATGAGCGGGCGAGCTTTTGCTAGCTGTTTGATAATTAAGCTCTGCTCTGTCGCATCATAGAGCGATGGGTCTAGATAGACCTTGGCATCGCTTCTGCCGCGCGAACACTTCACGTCGAGCACGTCCACCTCATGCAGCCTTGCATCTGCTAACTGGCTGATGGCTTCGGGGATTAACTCCATCAGAAGCGATTCGGTGCGTTTGAGTTTGATCTCGGCTGGTGTCACAGAGTAACCGCTTGTTCGACTTTTTTGAACGTTTCGATAACGTCGCCGACGATAATATCGTCGTAGTTGCTGATGATAACACCACACTCATAACCGTTTGTGACCTCTTGTACGTCGTCTTTGAAGCGTTTAAGCGATGTAAGTTCGCCCTCGTATGCAACGACGCCTTTACGAATAACGCGAACAAGCCCGCCGCGGACAAGTTTACCGTCAACGACGACACACCCTGCAACCATGCCTTTTGGCGATTTAAACACGTCACGCACCTCTGCTTGACCCGTATTCTCTTCGCGGAATTTAGGCGACATCATACCCGTGAGCATTCCCGTGATATCATCAAGGAGGTTATAGATGATAGAGTATGTCTTGATATCGACGTTTTTCTGTTTCGCAAGCGCTTTAACCGCTCCCGTAGGACGAACGTTAAATCCAAGAAGCACACAGTTCTCGCTGCTCGCAACAAGCTCGACGTCGTTTTCTGTGATCCCGCCGACACCGCTAGAGATGACATTGACTTTAACTTCGTCGTTTCTAAGCTTATTAAGTGATGAGCGGATAGCCTCAAGTGAACCGTGAACATCAGTTTTAAGAACGACTTTAAGCGTTTTGAGTCTCCCCTCTGCGATAAGGTTCGTCATATCTTCTAACGTTGATTTGGTGCTGAGAGAAAGCTCTTTATGACGGTCATACTCATAACGTTTCTTCGCATACTCTTTGGCCTCTTTATCGCTTGCGACTGCCATCAATATCTCACCGGCAGGCGGGACATCGCTAAGACCGACGACAACCGCAGTATGGCTCGGGCCGATCTCTTTGATCTGCTGTGCATTCTCATTGATAAGTGCTTTGACACGTCCGTATGCGCTTGCACAGACAACGTAATCGCCTACCTTGAGTGTTCCGTTTTGAACGATGACCGTACCGACAGGTCCGCGCCCTTTTTCAAGCGAAGACTCTACGACAATCGCTTTAGCCATCGCATTTTTATTCGCTTTGAGTTCAAGAACTTCCGCCGTTATCAAGATGTTCTCTAAAAGTTCATCGATACCCATTTTCGTCTTTGCAGAGATCGCAATAAATTCGACATCTCCGCCCCAAGCTACAGGCGTCAGACCGAGTTCGGCCATCTGAGCCATAACCATATCAGGATTTGCAGCCTCTTTATCCATCTTGTTCAGTGCGACGATGATCGGTGCGCCCGACTCTTTGGCAAGCTGTACCGCCTCTTTGGTCTGCGGCTTCACGCCATCATCCGCGGCGACGACGATGATGATGATATCCGTCGCTTTCGCCCCGCGTTCACGCATTGCAGAGAATGCCGCGTGACCCGGAGTATCGATAAAGGTGATCTCTTTGCCGTTTTGCTTGATCGTGTATGCACCGATGTGCTGCGTGATACCGCCGGCCTCTTCCGATGTCACTTTAGAACTTCTGATTGCATCGAGAAGCGATGTCTTACCGTGGTCGACGTGACCCATGATGGTGATAACCGGCGGACGCTCCGTCGCATTCTCATCAAGCTCTTCGTGAAGATCCTCTTCGTAGTTGAAGTCATTTTTAGGGTCATGAATCGTCACTTCGATTCCAAACTCTTCAGAGAGGATCTCGATCTCATCGTTGCCCAAGAAGTCGTTTTTCATCTTCATAACGCCAAGGCTAAAGAGAACCTTGATAACCTCTGCCATCGGCTTATTGATCTTCTCGGCAAACTCGTAAAGACGGATATCTTCAGGGATCTCTACGTGTGTGATCACCTCATCGGACGGTCTCTCTTTTACATATTTCGTTCTTTTCTTACGAGATACGGAGCGAGGACGTGAGTTATTCGATGTCTTATTGCCGTTACGGCCGATCGGTTTTGGCGACTTCTCTTTTTTCGGTTCGTCATCTTCTAGGTTTCTCATCTCGATAGAGTTTAGATCCATCAATACGATTTGATCATCTTCATAATCCATAGAGACGTCATTCATAGAGTCACCGAAGATATCTATCTTGACTCCCTGATCTTTTTTTGCCGTAGGTGCTTGCTTGCTTTGGCTCTTCTTTTTCTTTGCAAGTTCATCTAACACCTCGGCGCTCATCTTGCCGTATGTCGAGAGTTGTGCCGCAGGCTTGAACGACTCTGAGCGTTTGAAATCGTTTTTAGGTACGGAGATGTTCTTTTTCTTGACGATTTTAAGCCCTGATTTTCGTGTCGGGAGATCGACGGCCGCGATCTCTTGAAGGGTTTCGTTTTTAGAAGTCTCGTTTGGCACCGAAGGAGCGGCTTTTGCGGGTGTCTCTTTTTGAACTTCCGGTTTTGTCTCTTGAACATTAGGAGTCGAAGCAACTTGTACTTTTTCCTCTTTTTTCGGAGTATCACTCTGTGCTTTAACCGGCTCTTTTACCTCTGGCTTTGAGGGTGCAATGCTCTCGCCGCTCATGATGTAGTTCATAAGACCCTCAGCCTGCTCCATACTTACCGTGCTTTGAGCCGACTTTATCTCTAAACCGAAATCTTGAGCTTTTTTCATAATATCTTTAGAGGTGATTCCTAGTTCTTTCGCTATTTCGTGTACTCTAACTTTTTCTATCATCAGCGATGATCTCCTTTAGTTTGTTCAAAAATTTTTCTTTGTCACTGCTTCTACATTGTCTCATAAGAGCTTTGCTGATTTTTTTATCGTCAGATAGACAGTCGTTACAAAAGTAGAAGCTTCTGCCAATGCCGCTAAAAGCAACTAACGAACCCTCTACACATTGAAGTCTCAGTAGGTTTGCTTGATTATCCCTTGCTCTGCAAGATTGACACATTCTTGTTGGTTGATGAAATTTTGGCGCCATTATATCGAAAAGTTGCTTTAATTTAATTTTTATTTTTGGAAAACAAGCCCGTTGTTATCAAAATCAAGCACTTTGACCGCGAAATCCGGGAACTTCTGTTTCATCTTTGCCGCAAGTGCCTGAGCATCATCGTCATAGGCCATACTGAAGAATGTAGAACCGCTCCCCGAAAGCGTGCTCATAAGCGCACCCGACTCGTATGCAAGCTTTTGTACACTAAAGAGCTCCGGCAGCGTCTTCATTCTATATTTTTGATGGAATCTGTCTTGAGAAGCGATTTTAAGCATCTCCCAATCTTCGTTAAAAAATGCCGCAGCCGTAAGCGCGGCATGTGAAATGTTAAATACCGCATTCTCTTTAGAATAGGATTTAGGCAAAAGCGTGCGTGATTGATTTGTGTTCATCTGCTTATTCGGGATGGTGACGACGGCCTTGATGTACTCCGGCAGGTGCTTACGTTGTGAAAATACTTTATTCTTTTCAACGGCCGCTACGTTAAATCCGCCCATAACTGCAGGTGTGATATTATCGGGATGAGACTCATAAAAGAGCGCATGGTTGAGGATACGTCTTTTTGAAACCTTTATTCCCGCCGCTTCATGCGCGCTTGCGATCGCACTTATGATAACGGCAGAGGAGCTTCCAAGCCCTCTTGACATAGGTATTTGATTAAAAAATGTAAATTTGAAGTTCTGTTTTTTTTGGGTCAGACGACCGTAATGGTCATTGAAGATGCTAATAAAAAGGTTATTACCCTTTAATTTCGGGTTATCCTCACCCTCGCCTTTGATGCTTACACTAAAAAATTTTGATGGATGAAACTCCACTACGTTTCTTAAATCAACCGCTAAACCTAAAGAGTCAAAACCGGGTCCTAAGTTTGCACTAGTTGCAGGTACGCTAATCGTCACTTGTGTTTTCCTATCAAACCGCACCGATGCTATAAAGCGGTGCCGCGTTGTGCATAAAATCGTTATAAATGAGCTTTTGTGGAAGTTCATAGCGGCTAGTCACTATATTTTCGAACTTCTGAGTCCCAATTTTGTCCGAAATTTTAACAAAATGTAGCTTTCCAATCGCTTTTATAGGTTGATTTTGGTTAAAGTTGAAGGCATCTGCTCCATATAGTGGAATATTTTTTATAATAGAGATTGATTTTAAAAATATATAGGAGATCTTGATTGCCATAAAACTTCCGGGGCCGTTTGTGTAGTAGAGCCCTTCGATCTCATACTTCTCTGAAAGCTCACGGTAAATATGCGGTAGATAATCCGAACTTTTCTCTTCCGAGACTATCTTCTCTATAAGCAGTCCATCTTCATAGATGCCTATCTGAAGCGGCGAGGAGAGCGTTATAAAAAACAGCTCTACACGCTTAGGCATAGGCACGCTCTAGCTCTTTGGTCTTTTCGCCTACAAGTTCGACGATCTCATAGTTTTCAGGTGATTTGAGCAGTTCTAACGTAAGTTTGTGATTGAGATCATGACTTCCGGCAAAGGCTTCGTAGTTGCCCACGAAATTCATCCCTATGAGCGACATATCGCCTATGGCGTCAAGAATCTTATGGCGAACGAACTCATCGCTATAGCGAAGTCCTTCGGGATTGAGTACCTTTTTATCGTCAAGTACGATGGCGTTCTCGAGTGAGCCGCCCAGAGCAAGACCTTTAGAGCGAAGATACTGCACTTCATGCAGAAATCCGAACGTTCTTGCCTTGGCGATCTCGTTTTTATAGTTCTCTTTCGTAAAGTGAAGCACGAACTCCTGCTTGTTGATGACAGGATGCGGGAACTTGATCTTGAAGTCATATTTCAGGTCAGGCGAAGGGGAGAGCTTTGCATACTTCTCACCCTCTTGTACCGTCACCTCTTTTTTGATCACCATGACACGTTTAGGCACGTCTAATTCGACTATCTGTGCTTCGTCAAGCAGCATACAAAAGCTTGCGCTGCTTCCGTCCATGACAGGGATCTCATCGGCATTGACGATGATCTTGAGGTTATCGATACCGTAAGCATAGACGGCAGAGAGCATATGTTCGATCGTCGAGATGACATGCCCCTCCTTGCCAATTACGGTAGCCATTCTCGTATCAACAACACTCTGAGGCTTCAGCGGAATAGAGACATCTACGTCACTTCTATAGAAAATGATGCCGCTGTTTGACTCTAGCGGCTCAAGGCGCAGTTTTACGGGGCTCCCTTTATGAAGGCCTATTCCTACAAGCTCGACCGCTTTTTTAATTGTTGTTTGATACATCTTCTTTTCCTATCCTCGGTCAATCATCTCTTTGGCCAGCTTCATGACCTTATAGATGTTATCTTTCATCCAGCTCTCATCCATCCACTCTGCCGGACGCACCTCTATACCCTGCACCAACACGCCGAAGTGAAGATGATCACCCATCGCATACCCGCTTTTGCCGGTGGATGCAATATCTTGGTTCGGTGAAACTGCATCGCCTTTGGCCACGTTGACGCTCGTACAGTGCCCATAGAGGGTATAGAGCCCTAGCCCGTGATGAATAATAGGCATATTACCATAAAGACCGTTATAATCGCTAAAAACAACCTCCCCGCCGTTTTGCGGTTTGATGCTCGCCATCGCATTGCTTGCTAGATCAAGCCCAAGATGGTATGACTCGCTCACGTAGTTGCCATCGTAGTAGTACTTTCTGTGATCCCCGAAGTGCGCCACGACCTGACCGTTTTTAAGCGGGTACATCTTGTTGATCTTAAATTCGCTCAGCAGCTCGTCCGAGACCTTGGATGTGATCTCGTGGATAAGCGCCTCGTTCTTGGCACGAACAGTCTCATTGATAAGCTTGAACTGCTCAAGAGGTTCATCAACCCCTTGCGTCTCTTCGAACTCGCTTGCCAGCTCGGCTATCTTGCCCTTTAAGAAGCCGTCGTCAAGTTTAATATTCGATACTTTATACTCTTTGCTTTTAAGATAGATAGGGATATAGGCCTTTGTCTCGTTGCCTGCCTCATCAACCGCTACGACGGTTGCTTTGAAGCTGTTTTGAACGACCGGCCATGCTATAAGAGAGACATAGTATCCCTCTTTATAGTACTTTTGCGGGATGAAATCTTTTCCGAAATTCGTCTCGATCTTGAGCGACTTGAGATGCTCATCCTCTGCTTTGAATACCACCAGTGCAGCACCCCCTTGATTGATGCTGTAGGAGTTCGTCAAGATAGCGACGCTGGGTCTTTTTTTGTCGATTTTGAGTTTAAAGCTCTCTACCCCCTCATTGCCTGCAAAGAAGTTCCATTTACTCGCATCGCTGCTCTCTACCACCAGCTCTATCTCATTGTCTTGCGTGAAGCTGATCACCTTAGGAGCTTTAATCTCAAGAGAGAGTTCGTTTTTCATATCGATGAAATTCTCGTTTGCAAACACAACATCCTCTTTGGAGGTTTTGAAATATATCTTATAGGCCTTGATCCCGCTCTCATCGCGAATATCAAGCTTCAAAGCATCTTTAAGATTCCAATAGCCGTTGCTTGATAAGGTCACAATGGGTGCGTTGCGCTCGAACATCTTTGAGTTATAAAGATACAGGGCGACTCCCACTAATAGAATAAACAGCCCTAAAAGCCATACCGATGAACGTTTATCTCTTCTTGCCAACTAAAACTCCTTATGTATAGTCTCTATTAAAGACCTTTGAAATAGCATAACATCATCCGTTTCATGGACGAACTCCGCTCTTGAACCCTCAATGCACGCATTATACGCTTGAAGCCACTCCCCATTTCGCGGTGGCCCTTTAAAGAGAAGAGCCGTTTTCACATGCCGGGAGGTCTCTTCAAAGATCGCTACCGCCGCTTTGACGCTCACAAGACTCAGCATATCTTCAAGTCCGCTCCATATATCCCGAAAATCTGCACCGCAGCTCTCCAAGTCGGAGGGCTTTAACTGCACCGCTGCAACCTTTGCATCGGCAAAAAGCTGCATCCGTGAAAGAGTTTTCGCCTTTAGACGCAGCGCCCCAAGCGAGCCGTGCATAAAAAGATAGCGATTGCACTCGCGGTGCAACGCTCCAAGCTCAATAAGCCGAGCGACTATAGCAAATTCCATGCCATCGCTTTGGATAGAACGAAACGCATCTTGATGCGAAGCGATCGAACAGTAGAGTGCGGTCGCCATCTTGAGATTGATCTTAATCTCGCTCCTCTGCATAAACCCATAAACTTCATAAGCATCTTTGAAATAGAGCTTTTCACATGCCAAAAGAGAGTCGTCGGCATCTCCGATAATGAGTGCCAGATCGGATGCAGAGGCAAACGTCCGACGAAATTGGGTTATCCACGGCATCGCTTCGAAATAGACGAAACGCTCAGGTTCGCTACACTGAAGCGAAGCCTTTTTGTGAAGCGTCATAATGTAGGTATAGAGTGCGCCGGCAGCTCCGATCGCATCGAGTGAAGCGGCCGCAACTATCTGTATATGGTGAGCGCTTTGGATTTTTTCAATATTCATTGCATCTTTTGGGTGATAAAAATGTGTGATTATAGCGAGATTCTATTTTCTATTCATTTCTGAAAAATTAAAGGGCACCTCTAAATTTACTTCTTGTTTTTATTCATCTTATAGACATAAGCAAGCACTTCGGCGACAGCGGCAAAGAGAGTCTCGGGTATCGGCCTGTCAAGCTCTACGTCCGCATACAAAGAGCGTGCAAGCGGCGGATTTTGCACGATATGAACATTATTCTCGCGGGCTATCTTTTTTATTTGAAGTGCTATATTATCCATCCCCTTTGCCACGACGATGGGAGCATGTGAAACTTTGTCGTCATACTTGAGCGCCACGGCGTAATGCGTAGGGTTTGTGACAACGACGTCAGCCGTGGGGATCGCCGCCATCATGCGTTTACGCGAAGCCTGCATCTGGAGCTGTCGTATCTTCGATTTGATAAGCGGATCCCCCTCCATATTCTTCATCTCATCCTTGATCTCCTGCTTGCTCATCTTCAAACCGTCAAAGTACTGCTTGCGTACAATGATCAAGTCGATGATCGAAAAGACGAATATGATAAAGAGCATGACAAGCGCGATCACCAATGATTTATCCCGCAGCCAAATGAGCTGATCGCCCAGTCCAAAGAGTGCAACGGTTGGGAGCTCGGTAATGAATAGAAAGAAGAAGACAAACCCTACGCCAAGCGTCGTAAAGGATTTAAAGGTGATTTTTATCCCCTCTATCAGCTTTTTAAGCGAAAAGAGGTTCTTCATCCCTTTGATAGGATCAATCTTCTTGATATCGGGCACGATCGCTTTGGTCGTGAAGAGAAATCCAAACTGCGAGAGCGCGGCAACGATACCGGCGATAGCTACGGCGGTTGCAACGGGCAGCACCATCAACAAGAACTCACGCGCCGTGACAAGTGCGATATCGACCATCATCGCCCTATCTATTTCGATACCTATAAGTGAGAAGTAGTATTGAAAGAGCAGGATCATGTGTCTGCTCATAAAAGGGAAAAGCAGCAAAAAGGAGAGTATCGCCACAAAAAGGGTCATAACCCCCGAAGCGTCTTGCGATTTGGGAACGTTGCCCTCTTTTCGGGCATCCTCTATCTTCTTGGGGGTGGGCTCTTCGGTCTTCTCTAAATCGTCTGCCATAAGAATCTTTTACTTTTAAAACGCTCTTATAGTCGGCATGTGAATTTAATCCATTTTCATGGAAAGATCGATCCAGTTAGCCTGATGGATGAGTGCACCGCTGCTGATCGCATCGACCCCGCACGCGGCATATGCCTCTATCGTCTCTAGCGAGATATTGCCGCTTGCTTCTAAGAGAATGTGTGCGAAGTTCTCATTTCTGTATGCAACGATCTCTTTTATCAAATCAATCGGCATATTGTCGCACATGACGATATCCGCACCGCTCTTCATCGCGCTCACCGCCATCTCGAATGTCTCGGCTTCGACCTCGATCTTCGTCGTAAAAGGGATAAGTTTTCGTGCCTTCGTGATATAGGCTTTCAGATCTTTGATCGTACGAAGGTGCGTATCTTTGATCATTAAAGAGTCATCAAGCCCCAAACGGTGATTCACCGCTCCGCCGCAGCGTGTCGCATACTTCTCAAAGATACGTAGAAGCGGTCTAGTCTTGCGCGTATCAAGCAGCTTTACGTTGTAAGGCTCCACAAGCTTGGCATATTTGCGAGTCAATGTCGCTATGGAGCTTGCATGCAAGACGATATTTAAAAAGGTACGTTCATTACGCAGCAGCGTATGCGAATCGCCTTTGAGCCTTGCGATCACGTCGCCTTTGACAAAGGCCCCTCCGTCATCAAAGCTCCACTCAACCTCAAACTCTTCAAGCTGGGCAAGCGTATCGGCATAGACAACCCCGGCAAGCACTCCGTCACTCTTGGCTACAATCTTTGCCGAAGCGGGAATACTCTGCTCGACAAGCGCATAGAGGTCACCTCGTCCCACATCCTGTGCCAGACTCTCTTTAACAAACTCTTTTATCATAAGGCAAGCATTCTTTCAAGCGCTATCTTCGCCCATTTTTGCGTCTTCTCATCGACTTGTATCTCGTTGATCGGATTGCCCTCTTCAATGGCTTTGAGCGTCAGGTAGAGATCTTCTAACGTCGTCTCGTTCATCGTCGGGCACTCAGGCTTTGTCGAAGAGAGCACATAGGTGTTTTTCGGGCGCAAACGATTTACCATATTGAACTCTGTCCCTACGGCCACTTTTTGATCTTCGGGAAGCTCTTTGATGTACTTGATAAGCTGAGAGGTAGAGCCTACAAAATCGGCTTTGTCGCAGATAGCTGGATCACACTCGGGATGCACGGCGATCAGAATCCCCGGATATTTGTTGCGGTAAAACTCGATATCATCGACGCTAAAGAGCTGATGGACCGAGCAAAAGCCGTCATAACAGATGATATCCGCCTCTTTAGGATCACCCCCTTGGCCGATGACCATCGATTTGAGCCCCATCTGATTGGCAATGTTCTGTCCAAGACATCGATCAGGTACGAAGAGTATCTTTTTACCCTCTCCCAGTGCATTGGTGATGATCTTTTTCGCATTGGAACTTGTACAGACCAACCCGCCCATCTCGCCTACTTTGGCCTTGACTTCGGCATTGGAGTTGATGTAAGTGATCGGCAGAATATTCTCTTTTGGTATCCCGTTTTGCTCTAAGAACTTGACCGACTCGTCGTAATAGAGGCCATCGATCATCTTTGCCATCGCACAGCAGGCAACTTTTGGCATAACCACACGTTTGTGAGGCGAGAGCACCTTAACGCTTTGACCCATGAAACCGACGCCGCAGAATACGACGAACTCCGCATCGTCGTCTTTGGTACGCATTGCAAGCTCTAACGAATCCCCGGTGATATCAGCCAGGTCAAATACCTCGTCACGCTGGTAGAAGTGCCCTACGACCGTTACGCTGAGCTTGCTTTTAAGCTCGATAATTTTGTTTTTTAACTCTTCATTTGTGTATTGCAAATAAGAATCCTTTAGTAAAATTGCGTAATTATAGCCAAAATGATTTCCGGCATGTGAAATTGCTAGAGATTATTAAGGTTGAGATAACCATCTTGAAAATTCACATGCCCGATGAGCGGATCATTTTGATGAATTGCCAAGAGATTCATTCCAAACGGAAAGAGCACATATCCAAG
>JACXUD010000152.1 GCA_014764025.1 Campylobacterota bacterium
TCGCCGCTTGGCTAGAACAAAAGAAGATAGTTGATCTTTTTGCCGATAAAAGAGTTCCTATTCGTCTCTTTAAGCATCACTTTGCTCCCCGTATCATAGAGCACCACTTGGCTCTTTTAGAGGGAGCGCATGAAGATGAAAATTGTCCGACGATGGCGATAGTGATCCACTTCTTTAAAAATGCACGCTTCTATCCTCATGATATCTATCTGCTCTGCTCCTCGCTTAAAAAAGAGATGCTGCTGCATCTTTTTCGAGCAGAGATGACACACCTCTTCGAAGTCGTCTATCACAACTTTGAAACGGCACTTTACAAACTTCTGCGTGAACTCTATCTCTCAAGCGATATGCAAACTGCCGCATCGTGCCCGCTTATAAATGACTATAATGAGCACCATCCGACACAAAAACTCCCCTCAAAATGTCACTATGACCTCGAGTCGATGCTTGATGCCATCGATATAAACTATCTTGAAGAGCTCGAGGAGCGCCTCTACTACTTTGTCTCCAAAAATACGCCTCTGGATGATGAGTTCTACTATATATTCTCGCTCGTATCGAGTCTCTATACCACTTTGCTAATCGACGAGACGATCTTTTACGCCCTCTCCAACTCTTTTAAAAAAGCTCTCGCTTAGCCTAGAGGAGCTCGATAGATCGAAAATCGAGATAGACGAGGAGGCGCTCAAGCGCTTTTTTGAGATATTCTTCGATGAACTGCTTAAATGGAAGCGTTCACTCTTGGCACACGATCTTGATGAAGAGGCGATTGAAGCCGTTATCAACAACCTCATCGCTCAGCTTGAGTTCATAACATCGCTTTTGAATCCAGAAGCATACGCTTCGGAGGATGAGGGAGTTGATTTCTTTTGATCTTTGGCATGTGAATTCACATGCCAAGAGCTCTCTTTACTAACACTTCGCTAACACAAAAAGCGCATACTTCTTCTATCAAAACTAAGGAGTTTAAGATGAAAACAGCAATCTTAGCGGCTCTTATGAGCCTCAGTCTATTCGCAACCGACTACACGTCAATGAGTCTAGAGGAGCTTCAAGCCCTTCGAGGTTCCGTTCCCGTAGAGGAGCGCACGGCGTTCCAAGCCGAGATGCAAAGCAGAGTTGCCGCAATGAGTGAGCAAGAGCGCGCGGCTTTTAGCCAATCTATGAAACAGAGCAAATCGGACCCTATGGATGGAACGGGCACTCAGATGAAAAACGGCTCACCGATGCAAAGCGGCTCTATGAACGGCGGCGGCACGGGCAACGGCAATATGCAGCACCGCGGCGGCAGATAGAGCTCCATGGCAGAGAGTTTTCTCTGCCTTTACTTATCATCCATCGCCTTGGATTTCATCCCCTTTTAGCCCTTTTTATCACGCTTACCCACTCATTTGTTTTCCAAATATCAAATAAGCAAAAACATAGTTTGAGTGCTGTACAATCCTTGCATGAGAGCACTATTACTATTTTTTATTTCACTCTCCCTATGGGGCGAGGCACACCCCACAGAGGGTCTTGAGCGTGCCGTAGGAAGGTATAAACATGATGTCTGCGATGAGGCGAAGCGGCTTGCAAAAGAGCGCTACGAGATCGTCGATATGGATGTCGGCTGCATCTGTGAGATGACCGACTCGCGCGAGTGGATCTGCTTTTCCAAGTTTATCTACAGCTCAAAAAAAATCAAAGAGAAGTGACATGGATAGATACAAGATTCTAGCCGTCGATGACGAGCCCTTCAACCTAGACCTTATCGAAGCCACCTTTATGGAGTTCGAGAGTGTCGATATAAGCTACGCCACAAACGGCTTCGAGGCGCTTGAAGCGCTGGCGAGGGATCGGTTTGACGTCGTGCTTTTAGATATCAGTATGCCCAACATGAACGGTATCGAGGTGCTCCAAAAAGTGCGCCAAAACCCGGAGCTCGTTGCACTGCCCATCCTGATGGTGACGGCAAATGCCGAAAAAGAGCGCGAAGCCCTCTCTTTGGGTGCAAGCGACTTCATCACAAAACCCTACGATATCGACATCCTCTCTTCGCGAACGCTCAACTACGCAAAACTGAGCCACTATCAAAAGCAGATCCAAAACCAAAATCAGATTCTCGAAGAGCAGGTCAAAGAGCGCACGCTTGAGCTGCAAAAGGCACTCAAACTCTCCAAAGAGACCGAATACGAGATCTCTATACGCCTTGGGCGTGCTAGCGAGTTTCGCGATCTGGAGACGGGAGGGCACATCAAACGCATGAGCCACTACTCTAAGCTTCTTGCAAAACTTTACGGTCTCAGCGATGAGGAGTGCGAACTCGTCCTCTACGCCGCACCGCTTCATGATATCGGCAAGGTCGGCATCCCCGATCGTATCTTGCTCAAACCGGGCAAATTCGAAGGCAACGAGTTCGAGATCATGAAACAGCATGCCGCGCTGGGCGCAAAGATGCTTGAGGGGGCAGACCAGTTCCCCGTACTTCAAGCAGGACGCATCATCGCCCTGGAGCACCACGAGAAGTATGACGGAAGCGGTTATCCGCACAACAAAAAGGGTGAGGGGATCCATCTCTATGCACGCATCGTCGCCGTAGCCGACGTCTTTGACGCGCTGAGCTCAAAACGCTGCTACAAAGAGCCGATGCCTCTGGATAGAGTCTTGGAGATCATGAAAAAAGATGCAGGAGTCCACTTTGATCCGCATCTTATAGAGCTTTTTCTAGCCAACCTCGATCAATTTTTAGAGATCAAAGAGCGCTATGTGGATGATGAGAGCGTTCACACTATAATGGATCTTATCAACGGGATAAAAACATGAAGATACTCTTCGTAGATGACAATGAACTCAATAGAATGGTTACGGAGGATATGATCGCGATCATCTTTCCGGGTGCCCTCGTCGAGAGCTACGAGAGCGCACAGAGCGCTTTGAATGAGGCGGATATAGAGAGTTTTGACCTCATATTCAGCGATATCGACATGCCCGTGATGGACGGTTTCATGTTCCATGACGCACTGCGAAATGAACGCAACTACCAAAAGCCGATCATTGCGCTGACGGCACTTGCGATCAGCGGCGACAAAGAGCGCATGCTGATGCACGGCTTTACCGACTACGTCTCAAAACCTATCGATCTCGATGAGCTTGAGCGTATCCTGAAAAAATATCTGCCGGATGCTTGATATGGATATGCAAATACACGCGCAAAGGGGGCTTGTTCAAAGCTTCTTCCTATCGGAATCGGACTTGGCACAGCGTGAATCCCTCAACGAGTTCAACCATTCGCTTGCCTCGCTTATCATCGATGAGTTCGTCAAGAGCTATCTCATGACGAATCCTCATCTCTCGATCTATTTGGCTCATCTCGACTCGACTCGACTCGTCAAGAATATGAAAGAGTTTTTGGCATTCACGCTGACGGCTCCGATCGATGAGCACTACTTTGCAAAGGTCCATCAGATAGGCTCCGTTCACTATTTCGTCAAACTTGACAACTCTAAAGTGAGCTACGCCTTTTGGGCGCTAAACGAGATACTCATCAAGATGTCCTCCATCAACGATCTCGTCAAAGAGCATCGGCCTCTTATCTCGAAGCTCTTGAAGCTCGTCGAGTATCTGATGCTAGAGGGGTACGATATTCAAAAAGAGAAGAGGACCCAACACCACTCCACCCCATCGACAAATATCCAAAACGAGCTCTTTAAAGGGCTCAACGTCCATAACTTGAACAACACGAAAGTGCTTGAAGCGATCCGGCAAAACGACTGCACGCTCCTTGATGAGATCAAAGAGGAGTCTCACAAGTGTCAATTCGGGCAGATGCTTGAGGCGATCGAAGCGAATCCAAAACACCACATCATGCTAGGATTCCACATCTCAGACCTCATCAAGCTCCATGAGAAGTGGCATCTGCAGTTTCAAAGCATCAAAAACGACTTTGCCGACAGAGCGAAAAGCTCTAAAAGTCTTGCAGAGCTCCAAAAGATCACCGACGATATAAAAGAGCTTCTCGATCAGGGGCTTAACAACTCGCTAGAGGATACACAGCACATCGTCAACTCTGCCATCAACGTCACGCGCAAGATGAGCGAACTCTTCTATACCAAAGATCTGCTCACGCAAGGCTCCCAAAAGATCGACGAAGATCGCAAACGCGAACTTATCGAACTCATCATGAGCGATCTTATGTGGGCCATAGAGAGTCTCCGGATCGATTTCGATACTCCCCACGACGTGAGCTTTGACATCACAAAAGATATACGTTACAAAAACAGGACGATCAGCGTCAATATCAACCTCAAAGATTATAAGAACAGTGCTTACATCTATGAAATGATCCGGCTGCTTCTAGAGATACTCGACATCTACTTCTTTGTCAAAGAGCGCGAATCTTCACTCATCTTGTTCGCCGACAAAGCTGAAAATGCAAACCGAGCAAAGGATATGTTCTTGGCCAATATGAGCCACGAACTGCGCACGCCGCTCAATGCTATCACGGGCTTTTCACAAATATTGCTCATGAAAAAAGATACGCCCGATAGCGTCAAACAGTATGTTCAAAAGATCAATATCGCAGGCAACAACCTGCTTGACCTCGT
>JACXUD010000153.1 GCA_014764025.1 Campylobacterota bacterium
CTTTTTTGGCATGTGAGATTATGAACTCCGAAGCGAGGTCGTCATTGGCGGAGATACGAAAGACATAGCTCTCGCCCTCGTCGGATTGAGTAAGTTTCGTCGCTGCCGCCCGAGGGATGAGAAAGGGTTTTTTTGCCGCCTGCATTATCTTCGTCTCATCGTCTATAACGGCGCTATGCTTGCCGCCGATGATGGCAAGCAGATCGTCTCTTTTTAAAAGCCCGCGGATGTTTTCGACACCCGTCGATGCGACCGCCTTGTTGTCTTTGGCTATAAGCACCACCTTCTTACCCAGTATCCCGCCTCTTTGATTGATCTCTTCAAGCGCAAGCTCCGCACCGCGTTTTATCGCAAGCCCGCACGAAGGGTCGCCCATCGAGAGATCGGCGTCGATGCCGATGGTGAAGATATCTTTTTGCTCCTCCGTGAGGCGGCTTACCTTCACGCCCGATGCGGCGATCTTTTCAAGCAAAACCGCCTCTTTATGCTGCGTATTTTGACGCTCCCACGGGGTGATCTCTTTGGCGACTTGCATCAAGAGCATACGATCCTCGAACGAGAGCTTCTCGAATGTTTTGCCGCTTATAGAGAAAACATACCCTAAATAGGCGTGTTCGCTCAGAATCAGATGCGATTGAACCTCATGAAAACCCATCGAGTAAAAGGCGACAAGCGGATTCTCCTGAGCGTCCACCACGCCGTCTTTGAGAGCCGCTTTTGTGGCATGAAAGTCTATGACGACGGGCTCGGCGCCGTAGGCGCGGAACTACTCCTGGATGATCCTGCTCTTCATGATGCGGACCTTCTTGCCTTTAAAATCATCGGGCGAAGTGATAGGCGCATTTGCGCTGAAGTGTTTAAAGCCGTTCTCCCAAAAGGTGACCCCCACAAGGTCGATCGATTTAAGCTGTGCGAGCAGCCTCTCGCCCACTTCGCCATCAAGCATGGCGTAGAGATCCTCTCTTTTTGGAAAGAAGAAGGGGAGATCGGAATGCTGCATAGGAGGGATAGGAATGCTCATTTTGGACATAGGGGTCAGGAGTATGTCGATCTTGCCCTCTCTGGCAAGCTCGACCATCTGATGGTCGTTGCCGAGCTCTTGAGCGGGATAGACCTTGATCTTGATACGCCCCTCTGTTCGTTTTTAAACCTCATCGCCGTAGCGCATCGCCGCTTCATGCAAAGCGCTGTCAACGGGCGTATTGTGTCCAAAAGTAAGCTCTATCCCGGCAGGATGAAGATCGGCTTGTTCACTCTATCTCTTTGCATTATCCTCCGTATCAAAGATAAGCACAAAAACGCCAAGCAATAAAAGAGTGATACCGCCCGCTATTTTATAGATATTATTCATCTGCTGCCGCCCTCAAAGGTTATTGTAAAGCATATTCTTTTTATTCAAACTATTAAAAACGATTTTTCATTCTTCTTTATCTCGGTTGCCCAAATGTAACCGTTTTATCTCCCGTTTGTAATATTTCAAAGATGTTTGTGGGCTACAATCCTTTGCAGATTGGCTCCGAGGGAGCTTTAAAAATTACGACGCAAGGCCGACACATGACACGCAAAGCAAAGAAACGCGACATCGCGCTTCTTGATTCACTGCTTCTTCTTCTCTACAAAAACGATGAGGACTATAACCCAAAGAGCCATGCAAAAGCGCTTAGAAAACTCATCAAATACAAAGAGCTCGGCAGACTCTTCTTCTATGAACTCGACGAGTCCATCGTAGCGCTAGGCACGCTTGTCTATCAATTCTCGGTGCGCAAAAACCGTACCATAGGGGTAATCGATGAGATCATCGTTCACCCCGACTACCAAAACAGCGGCATAGCGACCGACCTCATCCGCGAGATCATGAACTACGCAAAGGGCAAAAAGATAAAAGAGCTGCGTATCTCTTATGAGCACGATGAGCCGAAGATGGCAAGAGTGCTCCAAAAGCTTGAGTTCAAAGAGAGCTCTGCGCTGACGATGCGCAAAAAGCTCAAGAACGACTGATGCAAGTGCCTTTGTGAGGGGCTCTTTATGCTACAATTAGGGTTTTTGATAACTCTAAAAGGTTTCTATCGTGAGCATATTTGCATTACAGTCGCCCGCAGGCGGATTTTTAGACGAAGATCTCAAACACTTCAACAAAAAGTTCGATGACTGGTGCGTCTCTTTTGAGAGCTATGACGACGCAATGATCATCGTTCAGACGCTCAAGAACCCAAAGAGCGTCGATATCGTCGAGATCACGCCGCTGAGCTACCCGCAATACTTCTTTCCCACGCTCCAGGGCACCGTTCACGCCACGCGCCAAATAGGCGAGAAGATCATCTGCATCCTTGAGCCTTTCATGGGCTCTAGCTTTCGTATCGCGGTGTGCGATCTTCGCACAAAAAGGGTGCATATCAACACCACCCAATATAAAAACGTTCTGGGCGTGGAGGGGGCTTTTGCCAACTTTACCGAGTAGTTTAAGAGCCCGAGCAGTATAATCCCGACAGAGTAGAAAAAAAGGAGTCTTATGAGTATTCATCCATTTGCAGGCAAAATTGCACCCAAATCTTCACTAATCAACGTCCCGCAGCTTATTTGCGCCTACTACACACAAATCCCCGATATCTCTGACGCTTCACAGCGCGTGAGTTTCGGTACTTCTGGCCACCGCGGCGCATCGCTCAAATCCAGCTTCAATGAAACACACATATTGGCCGTCACGCAAGCGGTATGCGACTACCGCAAAGAGGCAAAGATCGAAGGAACGCTCTTTATGGGGATGGATACCCACGCCCTCTCATACCCGGCACAGCTTAGCGCTATCCAAGTCCTTGCGGCCAACGGCGTACAGGTCGCCATCGCCAAAGAGGACGGTTACACACCGACACCCGTCATTTCACATGCCATCTTAACGCACAACGCAAAAGGCGGGGCACTGTGTGATGGTATCGTCATCACCCCTTCGCACAACCCGCCGAGTGACGGGGGCTTTAAATACAACCCGCCCCACGGCGGCCCTGCCGACACCGATGTGACGGGCTGGATCGAGAAGCGTGCCAATGCCATCATCGAAGGCAGACTTGCAGAGGTGAAAAAGCTTCCGCTAGATGAGGCGCTCAAAGCCGAGAATATCATTCGCTACGACTTCATCACCCCGTATGTGAGCGACCTTGCAGACGTTATCGACATGGAGGCGATCAAAAAATCGGGCATCAAGATAGGTGCCGATGCGATGGGCGGTTCGGGGATGGCGTATTACCGCGCTATCAAAGAGCACTACGGGCTGAATATGGAGGTCTTCAACGACACGCTCGATTCGACCTTTTCATTCATGCACTGCGACAAAGACGGCAAGATACGCATGGACTGCTCATCACCCTACGCGATGGCGGGGCTTGTGGAGATGAAAGAGAGGTTCGACATAGCCTTTGGTAACGACACCGACTTTGACCGTCACGGCATCGTGACAAAATCGGTGGGGCTGATGAACCCAAACCACTATCTCAGTGTCGCTATTCACTATTTATCTACTCACCGACCGCAGTGGAGCAGAGATCTTGGCATCGGCAAGACGCTGGTGAGCTCGTCGATGATCGACCGCGTGGCAGGAGCGGTAGGCAAAAAGGTGATCGAAGTGCCTGTGGGCTTTAAGTGGTTTGTAGAGGGATTAAATAACGGAACCGTTATGTTTGGCGGCGAAGAGAGTGCGGGAGCGAGCTTTTTGCGCAAAGACGGCAAAGTGTGGAGCACGGATAAAGACGGCATCATTCTCACACTTCTTTCAGCCGAGATACTCGCCGTTACGGGCAAAGACCCGGGTGAGCACTACATCGAGCTCACCAAAGAGTTCGGCGCTCCTATCTATGCGCGTATAGATGCACCCGCAACGAGCGAGCAGTGCGCAGTGCTTAAAAAACTCTCACCGCAGGACATCAAAGCAAGCACCCTTGCAGGTGAGCCTATCGAGAATATTTTGGTCAATGCACCTGGCAACAACGCCGCTATCGGCGGGCTTAAAGTGGTTGCCAAAAACGGCTGGTTCGCTCTGCGTCCATCCGGTACGGAGCCTATTTATAAAATTTATGCCGAGAGTTTTATAGACGAAGCGCACCTCAAAGCCATCCAAAAAGAGGCGCAGGAGATCGTCGCTTCACTCTTTGAGTAAAATAAGAAATATTAATAATATTTTAAATTTTCTACTCACTTCGCCTTTCATATCTTTTTGTGTACTCATATAGGGGTAGAATGCTCCTATATGAATTAAAAGGAGATGCTATGAAACGTTTTTCATTGATAGCGGCGATGCTGCTTGGTGCTACTACACTCTTTGGCGGTGTCTATAACGTAGATGTCGCTCACTCCAACGTGGGTTTTAAAATCAAACACATGATGATCAGCACCGTTACGGGCAAATTCGACACCTTTAAAGGTCACTTTGACTACGATGAAAAAACAGGAACACTCAAAGCCCTCGAGGGCGAGATAGAGGCGGCCTCTATCAACACGGGTATCGAGAAACGCGACGAACATCTACGTTCTAAAGACCTTTTTGA
>JACXUD010000154.1 GCA_014764025.1 Campylobacterota bacterium
GATTTCGGCACCAACACCAATATAGACAAATCGCACAAATACGGTGTGGATATCTTCGATAGGTACATCATCTCCGAGCAGTTCGATATCACGTTCAACTACAACTACGTCGCCGCCGTTATAGATGACGAAAAGGGCAGTAACGGCGAGGATTATGCAGGCAATACGCTGCCGGGGGTCGGCAACCACAACGTCAAGGCAACGCTGAGCTACCTTCCGTCTTCACATGCCGTGATCGCGCTCACGCAAGTTTACAGAAGCGAAGCCTACGCGGCGGATGATTTCGCGAACAATTTTGCGCAAAAACAGGAGGCTTATAGAAGTACCGACCTGAGTGCGACCTACACTAAAGAGAGTTATGAACTTTTCGCTAAGATAAACAATCTCTTCAATCAAAAGAACGGATTGTGGATCAAAGACGACGCCATCTACCCCGTCAATTTCACGACGACGGCGATCGCCGGTTTCAAACTCAAATACTAAAGGGCGGGGATGCGTATCGATTTTCGGGAGTTTTTGGCCTATAAGTTCTATAACTCCCTCTTTGTAGGGCTAAGCGTGGGGAGCATCTTCACCCTCTACGCTCCGCTAGAGCCAAGTGTATATAGCCTTGGGGGCATCGCGCTGGCATTTGGGATGCTGCTTGTGGCGAAGCTCTATTCAAAGATTCTGAACATCAACGCATTCTACTGGATATCGCTCTATGTCGAGCTTGTCATCTTCGGTGCAGTTGTGTGGTTCTTGCTCTTTGCCTACAACTACGCCACGGCGCTGCTCTTTTACGTGGGGTATCAGCTCACCTTTGTCTTTGGCTCTTATCTGGTGCGTGCCGAGACGCTCTTCTTTCCAAAACACGCCCTGCTGAGTATGCTCGACGCTGTGAAGCAGAAGGCCTATTTGGCGGGAATGTTCCTCTCTTACGGCTTCTATTTGGCATGTGAAAAGCTTTACGATATGAGCGATAAAGGGGAGCAGGTCTATGCCATCCACTTCTTGCTTTTGGCATGTGAGATTGTTACGATCCATAAGCTATTGAGGGCTTTTAAGCAATGACCTATCAAGAGTGGTACGATTCACATGCCGTAAAGCACGAAGCGATCGTGGCAAAACTTTTGGCATGTGAATATAGCGATGCGCAGATCATCGACTACTTCGTTTTTGAGAACATGGTTCAAAAAGAGAGCGATTTTTGCCTGCTCTACGCCACGAACACCAAATGCCACGATATAGAGTATCTTAACTGCTACTTCTGCGCCTGCCCGCACTTTCGTTTTAGCGATACGGGTCTAGCGACGCATGAGAATACAACGCAATTCAGCCGCTGCGAGATCAACGCAAAAGAGGGTAAATTAGCCGCTTACGGCGATGCGCTGCATCAAGACTGCTCGGCGTGCCATATCCCGCACACACGGCAATATATCCAAAAAAAATTCACCTACAAGTGGCATGACGCAATGAAAAGGTGTCGCCTTTCATAATCCTCTTGTGAGCTTATTTGGCTATACTTTGCCATCTCAAAGCATAAAGGGCACCTCTAAAAACTCTACGTGCGATTTTAGAAGGAGCAATTTTTACGCTATTTATAGAAAGATTTTCCATGAATTTTCAATCAAAAGCATCATCGCTCCAAGAGTCGATCTCCACAATGCAAAAGGTATTGCAAAACGCCGGCTGCAGCTACACATTTAGCCAAGAGAAGCACCCGCTGGGCAACTGTTTCTCCATAAACATCGCCTCAAAGGAAGCACCGCAGCACATCTACGCCAACGGCAAAGGGGTACTCTCGGACGCTTCTATGGCAAGCGCTTTGGGTGAGTATATCGAACGCCTACAGACAAACAACTTCTTTGTCGATTTCCATCTCCCTGAACGCACCTACTACCCCGACCAAGAGGCTTTCGAGTTCGGCGGCGGCTACTTGAACAAGAAGCTGCTCAAACTCTACGACCCGCACAGAGAGCTGAGCGATGAGGATTTGGTGGACTTTAACAGTGACTACACCGATAAGATCGTCTCGCTCCCCTTTATCAACCAAACCACCAAAGAGAGGGTCTATTTTCCGCTCAATATCTTGGCAAACCTCTATGTCAGCAACGGTCTAGCGAGCGGCAACACGCCGCTAGAGGCACAGGTGCAAGCCCTGAGCGAGATCATCGAACGGCATGTGAAGATAGAGATCATCAAAAACGCTTACGCGCTTCCAAGCTACGATGATGCAGAGCTGGCCAAATTCCCGCGAGTGGCCGAGGATGTGGCCGCACTGCGCAAACTCGGCTATGTCGTAGAGGTGCATGACGCCTCTTTGGGCGGCCGCTTCCCCGTCACCGCAATCTCGCTCATCAATCCAAAAAACGCCACGCTCTTCGTCTCTTTCGGTTCGCACCCCATTTTAGAGGTGAGCCTTGAGCGAACCATGACCGAGCTGATGCAAGGGCGCGATATTGAGAATCTGGACAACTTCGAGACCCCGACGTTTGATATGAGCATCGTCGCCGAATCGCTCAATCTGGAGTCGCACTTTATCGACAGCAACGGCCGCCTTGGATTTGGTTTTTTAAACGCGAACAAGAGTTTTTCACATGCCGCTTGGAGTTTTGAAAAACAGAGTATCGACGAGCAGCACGCCCTTTTATGCGATATCATCAAAAAAGAGGGCAAAGAGATATACCTGCGCGAATACGACTTTCTGGGCTTCTACTCCTGCCACATCATCGTCCCGACATTCTCGGAGGTCTATCCGATGGAGGATATGCTCTATAACAACAAAAACGGCGGCAAACGCATACGCGACATGATCCTCAACCGTGATGAGTACGATGCAGAGGATCTGCTCACCGAAATAGAGGCGCTCGATGAGACGCTTGACGCAGAGAAGTACATCGGCGTCATCTTCAAAGAGAACTTCACTATCGGCGAGCTCAAGGCGCAGTTATTGCTAGAGTTAGGCGAAACCGAAGAGGCGATTCTGCTCTTTGAGAGCTCGCAAAAGAGGCTGGCAAAACTGCTTGCCGAGCTGCTGCACATGGAGTCGCAAGGGCTTGATTTCGATGACTACGCACACGCCTTTAGCTCACTCTTTGGCGCAGAACTCACCCAAAAAGCCCTACGAATTATTGATGGGGAAGCCTCTTTTATCGATACCACTCTAAGCGAGACCTATAAGGGCATCTTGAAGATGTATGATAGTCTCGAGATTCAAAAAAGAGCGATGATCGCCTAGCCCATAGGTATCTGCACACGAAAACATGCACCCTCTAGGCGATTCTCTAAAGTCAGATCGCCGTGCAGCTCTTTTGTGCGATCAGCTTGCTGATATACAGACCCAGACCTATCCCGTTGAACTCTCTTTTGGTCGTGAAATAGGCATCGAATATCTTCGCTTCATATTGAACATCGACGACGCCGCCGTTATCGCAGAGATAGAGGCTATAGATCCTGCCTTCAACCCTCCCCTCTATCCTTATCTGCGGCGACTTGACACCCCGCTCCAGCGGAATATCTTGGGCATTGGCGAGGATATTCAGGATTTATTCTAATGAGCGTCTCATTGGCGTCAGAACGAAGCAGATTGTTACGCAGATAGGGATTGGGTTCCAGATCGCGAGAGCGCACGAAGAGTCCGCCGTAAGAGGCGTTCCACTCTAGCCACGACCAGAGTCTCAAAGTGGGCGATCGCTTCGCCCAGAAGGTTCTTCTCTAAAAGCCTCCGTGTTTCGTTATAGCTCCTATCGATCTGCCAAAAGAGCAAAGCCAGCGCCACGCCGGTAGAGACCCACAAAAGCAGATAAGCGCCTATTTTACGAATGTGCGGCTTTAGTTCCAACGATTCATCCCTTTATAAAGCGATCCTTATAGCTGCATTTGCGGCACAGCTCCTCTACGGCTCTTCCTTGTGCAAATCCCTCTTGGATCGCTTTAACCCTTTTGGATTGTAATACATCTTCAAGCCTCTCTTTGCTAAGTCGCCCAAGTCGATTACGCCGTTGCTATCCAAGCAGCACGGCACAGCGCGTCCGTCCGCCAAGATCCCAAAATGCGACTTCAGCCCAAGACATGCGGCATGTGAAAAGTAAAACGACTCAAGCGATGGCCACTCGAAATAGCTATCATAGTGCAACAGTATCTTTGAGGCGATACGCACGCCGCCGCCTCCTTGTGGCTCGATCTTCGTTCCAAAGTGCTCCTCTAGAAGCGCTAGGATGCGCGCGTTGTACTCACTATCGCTCTGCATCTCGTCCATATTCCAAAGACGCAGATTGATAAAGGGCTTGGGTGGTGCTCCAGCTTCGTTTCACATGCCAAAAGGATCGACCGCATATACTCCCCAAAGCTTATCTTCGGGGGATTCTTATGAAAGCAGTTAAGCGATACGCACCGCAGGATGAAAGAGCGTGCCGCTCGATACGTTAGAGAGATAAAAGCCGCTTGTCGTGAGTTCGACCTGCAAGCGGTTTTCATGGCAGATATCAAGGTAATCGTGCAGATTCGAGAGGGTAAGCGGATCGCCCATGAGATGCAG